>CALFYH010000072.1 GCA_937952155.1 uncultured Saprospiraceae bacterium | reverse complement strand
ATATCGGGATTTCGAGATTTGAATTCATTGGATGTATTGCGCAATGTGCTGTGAGTTAAAATGGGAAACTACCTTGAACTTGCCTATATTTTTGTGGATTTTCTATAGTTAAGAGTGCTTTTTTGATGTCAAGACCTAGCGCATAGCCAGTTAGGTTGCCATCGCTGCCTATCACCCGATGACAAGGGATGATGATCGGAATAGGATTGCGTCCATTGGCAGTACCAGCGGCGCGGATACATTTTACATCGCCGAGCCGGATGGCAAGTTCCTTATAGGATATTGTTTCACCATAGGGAATGTTTAATAATTCTGTCCATACTTTTTGTGAAAATTCGGTATATCCGTCTAAATCAAATGCAAGGTCAAATGTGGTGCGTTTGCCTTCAAAATACTGAGTCAATTGACTTGCTGCCTTTTCTGTGTGATGATTAGGATGATTGTCGTTTTTGTGTTCACTATTTAATTTAACCCAGCGGATACCCAAGTCAGATGCGGCAATAGTGATATCACCAAGATGGCTAGTTATTGTTTGGAAAAATAAATTGGGATCCATGCTGATGATGTTTGTAGCAAAGGTATAAAAGAGCCGTTAAATATTATATCAATTGGTTTTGATGAGGTAATTTCTATTAGGGATTTTATAAACTTCTTAGATTGAAATTGACAATTACAATTCTCAAAATATTACAAATATTTGTAATGTTATTATATTGGAATTAAATAGCCAAGAGAATCTTAAATCAGTAGAAATTACTTTTTATAACACATCAACTCTCTTCCTCATAATACAAGATATAATATTTTTTGCCATCATCGTCTGTACCTTTCAAAATTTTGTTTTTATCGCCGTGGACGTAGATATGGAAGTTTTTATCCAGTTTGATGATACTTTTGAAGACGCGTGCATGCTTCTTGACAGCATAATCCGATATATCGAAACGATCGTCTAGTGATGTGGCCTTTGTAGATTCATATTCTGATTTATAATCCTGAAAAGCTTCGATCACTTTCCCATCTTTGAATACGCGCTCTTCGTATTCGACAATGTCAAATTTTTCGTTGTGTTTGAAGTAATCTTGTGACCTACGCATTACAGATGCTTCTTCGGCCTTGTCGGTATCGAACTCTTTGGACATCCTATCTTTGATAAAATCCTTGGTGGCTCGGATATAGTTTTTCGTATTTTGAAAATCATCATGAACTGGCGAAATCATCAGAAATTCTTCGCGCCAGTATTGTGCATCTTTGTATCTATTGCTGTGATCGATATTACAAATCTTAAATCCTTCATCTCTATCCGTATTGAATATCAGGCACGCCTTATCTACAGTAGCAGTATCGGTGCCAGTATCGTGCGAGAGGATAAAGGTGTGTTTATCTTGTAGCAGCTTGAGAAATTGGTTCTTATTTTCAGATTTGAATATAGCAATGGCATCATATACGGTATCATCCGCAAGTATTTGACTGAAATATGCGACAAACAATTCGCCAGATTTGATATTTGGATGCTTGGATTTTTCGTACAAATGTCTTGCTATTTTGACAGATTGTTCGTGCAGACAAGTTGGATCATCAAAGATATTGGCACAAAAATTATAAACAGGATTGAGTTCCAATTCGCCTGTAGGAAAAGAAAAACAAAAATATTCTGGTTCCTTAAATGATTTAAGGAAGTATGATTTCAAGGTTTCATTGAGCGCCTGATCTTCTACATTTACTGCTACAGATGAATAGATAATATCTTCATTATCGTGTTGATTGCCGATGATATGGGCAGCTACACCTTGCAAAATGGCTTCGTTATGGTGGATCATCATTAGGTTTGATCGTAAGAAATGACAAAGATAACATTTGTTGAAATAAACATCATTTATTACAAATTTTGGTGACATCAATTTTGAAAACACCTTTACTCCGCCACCTGCTTGAGCAGCCAATCTCTGTCGGGAAGTAATTTTTCATCCCTAATGTTTTTTGCCAATTTGTTTTTAGCATTTTTGTCGTATGGATTGAGTCGCATGAGCTTTCGTGTATAACGCACGATATTAGAGTAATTGGTCTTATGGTAACCTATGATTTTTTTGCGTGTGAGATACACCTGCATTGCATCCAAGTGTGAGTCCAAGAGTCTATCCTGTTTGGTTTCAAAATATATTTTCAACATCAGCGTCTTCGCAAAAAGATTGGACAAATGGTCGTCTGAGTCCACATAACGCAAGGCATCTAGTGCATCCTGATATTGTTGTTTGGCATAAAAGATATTGGCCATATTAAAATTAAAGGCGCCATCTTTTTCTTCTTTTCGAAGGTATTGTACATTGTCTGTAGATATCCTAGCGGCGTCTTCATATCTGCCCATTCGTATCGCGATGGTATTGATATTGCGGTAGGTGTTTTTTGAAAGAAAACCATTTGTAAGTAAGTATTTTCTGTTGAGCGCAGTGATATAGTAATCAAGCAATTGCTGACTAAATACCTTGTCTCCCAAGTTGTGTTTTCGGATGCAATAATTGATAGCTTGAAAGTATAAGGTTTTTAGTTCCTCCGCTGGAAAAAAAGCTGTATTCTCTTCTAGATCCTTACCGAATCGCTCAAACCATTCAGGTTCATCAGGTGCGTAAATCATCTTGATCGCATGATAATAAAGAGAGATGCAAGGTATTTCTAGATATTTTTTTTGAATTATATAAGGCTCAAGAAAATCAATAAAGTCGGTATTTATTTTTTTAGAAATGAGTGCTGACTGATGCACTAATGAAACAATTTCCATAAGCTTCTTGCTTATAAAGGCGACTTCACTATGAGTAATAATGACTTCGGCTTCAGCGTTGGAAAACCTGTTTTTTAATTGGTCAAATTGCCATCGTTCGTATTGAATATCAGATACAAACTGATAATAGTTGGCATTTTTCATTTTGCTACCACAAAGTTTGGAAGCTCGTACGAAATGTTCACTGAATAATTTATCATCCTCGCTAGATCTATAATGTGACAAAAGCGATTTTTCTTTATATTCTGTTGAAGATAGCGCTTGATTTATCACTATATATTTTTCTATCATACGGCAGAGATCGCTCATGATAAGTCGGTCTTCGACGGGAATATTTTGAGAAGAACGACTTTTTGGAGATTTTTCTAATATTTTTTGCATATATTTCACATGTTTTAAAGAGCCACCCATCAATTTTGTAGGTATCAAAGATAAGATTACGCCATGATCATCTTTGGTTAAAGTGGAAATTATATGCTCTAATTTAGTATTCATTCATGAAGTATTTATTACAAATAAACTCTATAATATATTGATTATAAATATTTTAATTAACATAATTATTGTAATTATTACTACAAATGTAATAAATTGTAATTTTTTAACCAAATATTAACCATGATATTTGTATTGTTTTTAATCTGAACCCAGGAATATATCTTTTTTATGAAACTTTTTACATTACATATCATCTTCCTCCTGCTTCCCCTAGCAGGTATGATGGCCCAATCCTGCCCCGATACGGTCAGGCTTAAAATCATTTCGAGGTTTGACGGTCCAGACCTTAGTGTAGATATCTTGGTTGAAAATTTTAAAGATATCGAAGGCTTTCAATTCGGTATGAACTATGATGCAGATATGATGAGACTCAAATTGGTTTCTTCATCTATTACTACTTTTAATGCCGATAATTTTTTAGATAATAAAAAAGGAAATATTCGATTTTTTTGGCTCACCAATTCCGCAGAATCACTACCAGATGGAACTGCCATCTTGTCTATGAAATTTTCAGCACAGCAAATTTCCAGTACAGGATTTATAAACATTAGTGATAAACAGCTACCCTTAGAATTTGTAAATAATAAACTAGAGACACTTTGTGTCGAGACAGATTATAAAGAGATACAGTCAGACGGATATACGATTTCTGGTAGATTGATTCATGACAAACTAGAAAATTGCACCATAGATGCCGCAGAAAAAGGGCTCAGTAACTGGATGATAGAAATGTCCAGTATGGGTGTAAAATACTACAGGACTACCAGTGATGACGGATCATACACTTTTACTGTACCTAATGGAATTTATACACTCAGAGTACTACCTAGGAATGAATACTGGCAGATATGTGACGACGTGATCAATACTTTTGTATCAGGAAGTAATGTCACAAATCAACACTTCTTTGCTCAGGAATTCCAGCCTTGTGCAAGAATAAAAACAGATATTTCTACAGCTTCACTACAGCGATGCAAGGACAATACCTACTATCTTATCTATGAAAATCAGGGCAATATCCAAGCTGATGACGTCAGCATACGTGTGGATTTTGATGAAGAATATATGCAATTTGTAGGAAGTGATTATGCTAATTTCGCACTCGGAACTGGCTATGTTAATTTTGATATCGGTACACTTGACGTAAATAAAGTGGATACTATTGCTCTCAAACTACATCTGCTATGCGACAATACTAAGGATGGACAAACACATTGCGTTACAGCCACTGCTACACCTAATGATCCATGTGTTGTCACGCCTGAATGGTCTGGTGCCAAACTTGAATTAGATGCATCTTGCGACCGTATAAATAACAAAGTCAAATTTTCTATCAAGAACAATGGTCTTGGTGATATGAAAAATGCAAAAACATATATCGTGACAGAAGATGATGTCATGCGACCGCCGAGGACACTTATGCTCGATAAGCTACAAGCATTGGATCTGGAGTTTCCTGCAAATGGTAAAACATACCGAATCATGGCTACACAAGATAACGGCTTTCCTTTTGAGTCACAAGCAATCACAAAGGCCATCGAAGCATGTGGCACTAATTTCTCAGGTAATTACAGCAAAGGATTTGTTACGATATTTGAAGAAAGCGACCGTGATGTTTTTGTAGATACAGATTGCCAACAAAGTGTAACAGTTCTGGAAGAAAATGAAATGGTAGGATTTCCAATTGGATATGGTGCAGAACATTTTATAAATAAAGGCACAAAAATAGATTACATTGTTCGATTTGACAATCCTGGAAAAGATACAGTCGATAATGTCATTGTAAAATGTAAGATACCTTTTGGGCTTGACATTTCTACTTTACAAATGGGTTCGGCTAGCCATAGTTATACCTATCGTTTTAATCAAGAGCGAGATTTGGTAATTACTTTTGAAAACTTACAATTGCCCGATAGCATGTCGTCTAATGGCAACTCAAATGGTTATGTGAAATTTAATTTGATGCCATCATCTGTACTCAATAACGGTGACAGTATTATAGTACAATCTAGAATTCTATATGATTTTGACACGCCTATTAATACTAAAGATGTATTTCACATCATCGGTACAGATTTTATAATCTCTGGCACAGAATGGACGGCGATCCCATTAGATATGGGCATATTTCCCAATCCAACAACGTCAGAGATCGAAATTGATACAAGGGAAGTACCATTCGTCACAGGCAGCTATGATCTGATCAATCAATATGGTCAGTCCATCGTTACCGGCGAATTGGTTCACGGACGAAATGGAATCCAATGTGCACATCTGCCGAATGGCGTTTATCATTTAAAAATCCGATTGGATAACCAACATGCAGCAACAGTGCGCATTATAAAATTGTAATTTTTTTTTCCAAAACACGTCCCTCTTGCTGTGAATTACGAAAACCAATAAAGATGCAATATTAGGGAAACTTTGAAAAGATGCTGCGCCAGTAAAGACTGATGCGGCATCTTTTAATTCCTGATTTGAAAAAACATTTTCTAACTTTTTTAACCGTACAAATATGAAATATTTAACATTAACACTGCTATTACTTATCTTGGCACTTCAATTCAGTTGAAAATTCTATATATATCACCTTAAATAAGTCCTTACCAAGAGGCTTGTATATAATAAGCATGACAGATAAAATACGGACATTTAGCAAAAAAATTGCAATAACTGAGTAAAACACTTCGCTTAATTAGAAGATGCTGTTCCATTATTAAAGTGGCAGCATCTTTTTTAATGAGAATGATTATTTGAATTATATAATATTTCTGATACTTTTGGCGGTTTAAATAAACAACGGAACTTTATAATTACTAACATTGTTTAAATTCTCAATTGCATTAAGAACTGATGTCAACAGAAATAGCAGAAATCCGCCAACTCCTTAAGGAATTAGTTATCTCACAAAAAGAAACTGATGCTAAGTTTAAAGAAACTGATTCAAAATTTAAAGAATCAAGAGCAGAGTTAGACTCAAGATTTAAGGAAACTGATGCAAAGTTTCAAGAGACGAACAAAAAAGTAAAGGAAGCCTTTGACCTTTTTACATCTCAATGGGGCAGACTCATGGAGAGCCTCGTTGAAGGTGATATCATTCGCATCTTCAATGAACGAGGTATTAAAGTGCAAGATACTTCTACTCGACGTAAAGGTAGCTATCAAGGCGAAAACTATGAATTCGACATTATCGCACACAACGGCAAAGAAACCGTAATAATAGAAGTCAAAACCACGCTTCGTGTTAGCGATGTAAAATCTTTTATCAAAAAACTTCAAAAAGCACGTACATATCTTCGAATGGACGATGATGAGGTTATTTATGGCGCCATTGCATATCTTCAAGCTGATGCAGGTAGTGAGATCTTTGCCCAAAAGGAAAAGCTTTTTGTCATCAGGGCTACTGGTGATTCTGCTGCTATTATTAATCAACCAGATTTTGTAGCGGAGAAGTTTTAGTTGATTTAAATTACTTTGCTAATAAGATTATCCAGCAGTTTATCCCGTTCAAAATAACTAATTGACATTTCTTCCCACTACATTTGTGCAACTAATCGAAATGTATGAGATATTTTCTCCATTTGGCATACAATGGAGCCGCATATAATGGCTGGCAACGACAACTCAACGCACCACATAGTGTACAGCAGGTTTTAGAAGCCGCAATTTCAAAACTCACGAACCAAAAAATCACTGTAATGGGTTGTGGTCGCACAGATGCAGGCGTACATGCAAATCAGTATTTTGTCCATGTTGATTTTGATCAGATACCGAAACCAGATTTTTGTTTCAGACTCAATAAGATCTTACCATTAGACATAATAATTTATGATATAATACCTGTGCATGATCGGGCACATACACGGTATGATGCAATCAGTCGAAGCTATGCTTATTTTTTGCATTTAGACAAAGATCCGTTTTTGGCACCTTTTAGCGCTTACTATGAAATTAATTTAGATTTGGAAGCTATAAAATCTGGTTTAGACCAAATACGACAGATGACCGACTTCAGATATTTGTGCCTAACACCTGACCGTATAAAAAGTACTATTTGTAAGATTTCACAAGCTGAAGTAACGACAAGTCCTGATGGTAGGCGATGGTGTTTTCGATTCACCGCTAATAGATTTTTAAAGGCTATGATACGTCTGACAGTAGCAAGATTGATCCTATTGGGAAGTGGCAAGATAGACCTTGAGACATTTATTGCTATCAACATGGGCAATCACAAACTCAAGATTCCTGCATTGGCATATCCGCAGGGTTTGCATCTTACAAATATTGAGTACCAGTACCTAAGCATCAAACCAAAAACATCGATTGACCTTTTGTGAATAATTATTGAGACTTACGCTGTATATTTGCCTTAAAATGATATTATGGCCAAGTTTCAAAAAGCACCTGAAGATGCTAAAAGTAATATTCCAAGCATTAAAACACCCG
>CALFYH010000071.1 GCA_937952155.1 uncultured Saprospiraceae bacterium | reverse complement strand
AAAAATACAAATTTTAACAAAACACAAAAGTCTCACTAAATTATCTGAAATCAATATTCAATCCATGTTTGATTAAATTCGAAATTAAGCAATTACTGACTTACACTACTGTTTATTCCTCCTTTACAAAATATTTTTTATCAACTTGTTCCTTTGAGACAAGTCTTTGTCAAATTTCAAACATGATAAATTATGCTGAAAATTTATAAATTCTTAGGTTAGACGCTGCATTATCGATAGTGTCACATGCTATAAGTTATTTATTTTCATAAAAACAATATAAACACAGACGCGAATGCATAATAAACGGGTTCAATTTAGATATACCATAGATTGTTTTACAAAAATCGAGCCAATAAATAAAAATTTTACTTTAGCTCTGAAATTAACGATCAAATAAATACTATCCTATTTATCTTCAAAACTATTTATCAACCACAAAGCATCTTGGTACACTTCTCCCATATTGCCGTTATGAATACCAGCAAACCTCGCTATTTCACATGTTTTCTGTATGTTTTTGTATTTTTCAACAACTTCTTCATCTACCTTTTCGCCATTTAAAAAATGTATAACATCGTTTATTGAAGATTCAGCATTAGGTATATTATATTTTTTTTGAATATATCCTGTAGTTGCTTGAGAAATTTCTTCATAAAAAGCACTTGGATTATTTGCTAACATAAATTTATTAGCCTTTTCGAGGTTTTTCATGGCAATAAATCCAGCTTTAGTTTGTAATATTTGGCCATCTTTAGATTTTTGGATATTTCTTTTCTTATAAAATATTCCAAAGAGCGATGAAATAATTATAGTCAAAATACCGCCTAAATGCCATGCGGAAAACCAAGGACTTTGAGTAATTGAAAAAATACTATGGGCATCCGACTTGAGTTCGTCAATATGCGACTCCACAATACCAATATTATTAACGCCTTTATCAACAAAACTCTTTGTAACATTTACATTAAAAGGTCCTACTGTAATGGTTTCGAACTTACCCGTTTCAGGAGAAAAAAAAGAAAGTTCAGGCTTTAAAGTATAGATCGAATCTTTTGATGGAACGAAAATATACTCAAAAACTTTCGTAATTTTTTTCCTATCTCCTACTACAAGTGTTTCATCCGTTGACGTCGAAGGTTCGTATTTTTCAAGACCGGAAGAATACGACCAATCTGGTGCCTTCAGCAATCTGGAATCTCCATCTCCTGAAACTGTCATGATGACATTGATTGCTTCACCAATTTTGACGGTAGATTTATTGACAGTTGCGCGCATTTCGAAAGTACCGACTCCTCCGCAAAAGGAAGCTGGTGCATTTTTCGGCAGGTCATCAACAGTAAGTTTTAAGGTATTTGAAGTAAGTATTTTACGCTCTGTTTCCACGAAAAAAAATGAAGAGTTCCCATTTTCCACAGGTATTTCGACTGAAAACTTGACTGGTCCGATGGTAAAATTCCCTTTTTTTTGGGGATAAAGTATAAGTCTCCTAACCACTTGGGTATAATATTCTTTCCCATTTACTGTTTTGCGCTGCCCAGGATCTTGAACATCATTTAATGGCTCTGCAAAAAATCCTTCCGGTTTGGGCTCATCGATAATATTATAAGAAGATAAATTTTGTCTAGTGTAAATTACATAATTCAAAACTAATTGCTGCCCAATATAAGCTTTTTCAACTGTAGGTTCTAATCTAAAAAATATTTCTCCTTTTGCATCGATTTTTCCAGACAATGACGAAGCTACCTGTTTTACAACTTCAATTACAATTTCATTTGTACGAATAATTTTATTTCCTAATTGGGCAGTAGCCGGAGAAAGCTTGTACTTTCCAGACTTCGGCGCTTGCAATAAATATTTTTGCGAATAACTTCCGGAGCTTTTGCCATTGACAATGCTTAAAGATGTTGATGTGGAAGGACCTTGTAAAATTTTAAATGGAGAAACATCTGGTAAATTTATAGACTTTGAGTCAATGTTTTCTAAAACTGCTTCCAAGACTAACGTTTCACCTTCTTCTATTTTAGTCCTATCAGTACGCATTATAAAACGTGGTGACTGTGCCTGAACTATATGCACAAAAATAATAAATACCCAAGCTAGCCTAAATCTTGTTAACATCTTAGATTTTTTTCAACACTCTTTTTTTCTTGGAATTAATAGATGTGCTGTCATCTTTATTCTGAAACTTAAAAGATTGTGATTGAGCATCATACGACTTATTCCCAGGTTTTTCTTTACTTAAAACTGCAATAGGAATACTTTCAGTTTGGATGACAGATCCTTCACAATTGATACTAAATGCTGGAATTTCTAAATTACCTGATTCCATAGGTAAAAGGCGTAAAGTGTAGGTCGTTTTTTGACTTTTTAACCCATTTATTATTGTAAGGCTTGTGGAAACATTGGGACCACCGATAATTTCTAAATTTTCAAAACCAGGTAATTCAAAGTTTCCACCACAATTTTCAATCACAAACTCAACATTCACAGACTCATTAAGATATAAGGTATCTTTGTCAATCTGGACAGATATACTTCCATTTTGACCGTTCATGATATGCAAAGAGAAAAATAATAATGCGAATACTATCTCAAATTTCATTCAACTATACATTGCAAAACAGAAATAATAACAAGGCATAAAAAAGATGGTTCAAACATTCTTACCTTTAAATAAGAAAAATCAAACTTATCAAACGTGGATTGCCCTATTAGCAGTCGCAGCTAATGCCGCTTCTTTTACGGCTTCTGTGTATGTAGGATGCGGATGCGAAATTCTAGCCATATCTTCAGCACTAGCCCTAAATTCCATCAAGGCCACGGCTTCCATAATGACGTCTGCTACTCGTGGACCTATCATATGAACACCTAAAACTTCATCGGTATTGGCATCAGCCAAGACTTTAACTAAGCCATCGGTATCCATACTTGCTCGGGATCTACCAAGGGCCTTGAAAGGAAATTTACCAACTTTATAATTTTTTCCTTCCGCTTTCAATTCTTCTTCAGTTTTGCCTACAGCGGCTACTTCAGGCCATGTATAAACAACACCTGGTATGAGATTATAGTCTATATGTGGCTTAAAACCAGTCATATATTCAGCCACTAAGACACCTTCTTCTTCAGCTTTATGAGCCAACATGGCACCTTTTATTACATCACCAATAGCAAATACACCTGAAACCGAAGTCTCAAGATGGTCGTTCACAGGAATCCTGCCCTTTTCATCTGTCAGGATGCCGATTGCTGCTAAATTAAGTCCATCGGTATAAGGCTTTCGGCCTATAGCTATCAAGCAATAATCCGCTTTAATTTCGAAGGTTTCGCTACCATCTTTTTTCTGTACTGTGACTGTTGTAGATGTTTTGGTCGCTTTTACTTTTTGTACACCATGACCTAGGTAAAAATTCATACCCAGTTTTTTCAAGGAGCGCATGAGTTCTTTACTACAATCAGTATCCATGGTAGGAAGAATCTTATCCATATACTCCACTACATCTACTGATGTACCTAGTCTAGCAAATACAGATCCCAATTCCAAACCTATAACGCCACCACCGACTATAACCATTTTTGAAGGTATTTGGGTGATATTCAATGCTTCAGTAGATGTAATCACTCGATTTTTGTCGTAATTAAAAATCTCAGGTGTGACTGGTTTTGAGCCGGTAGCAATAATTACCTTTTCGGTTTCGATTTCTTTGCGGCCATCTTGGCCATCGATGGCGATTATATTTTTGGTAACAAATGAGCCCACGCCGATATAAATGTCGATTTTATTCTTTTTCATCAAGAACTCAACACCTTTACAAGTCTGATCCACTACCCCATTTTTTCGGGTAATCATTTGTTTTAAATCAGCTTTGACAGATGACACTTGGATGCCGTGTTCTGCAAAATTATGTGTGGCATTATGAAAATGTTCGGTACTGTCCAGCAATGCTTTAGAAGGAATGCATCCTACGTTCAAACAAGTTCCGCCCAAGGTATTATATTTCTCTACAATGGCTACTTTTAACCCTAATTGTGCTGCCCTAATGGCACCTACATAGCCACCTGGGCCTGAACCTATCACAACTACATCGTACTTCATATCAGTCTAAAAAATTAATTTGCTGGACCGTCTTTCGGTTTCCGGTTTTTATTAAAAAATTTCTTTTTCTTATTTGGTTTTGGTTTTGATGCATCATCTCCAGGTTGCACATTACCTTTTACACTCTCATTAATATTTTTATCGCCATCCTTATTAACATCTAATGGACGCTTATCTCCTTGCTGTGTATTTTTTTGTTGATTTGGATTTTGCCCTTGGTTTTTGTTTGGATTTGGCTTGAAATTCCTATCTGGTCGCCCTTCTTTAGGTTGATTTTCGCCACCTTTTTGGGGCTGAGTCTGATTATTCTCGGATTTTGGTGTGCGACGGTCATCCTTACGTTGCGGACGTTTCTTTTTCTTCTTGTCATTCTTCAACTCGATCAAACCCGTCACATCTTCATATCCGTGTTCAACATTCTCATCATCTGGATTTGTAGTTAAGGCCGCTGATGCAGATTCTGCGACCAATTCATCAGGTATAATCCCCTTTTTATTCAGTGCTTTTACTTCTTTAGCTCTTGTTGTGCTTACAGAAAGTATTGTGCCCCGCATTTTGTCATTATTTTCATAGACATAATACAAGAGACCTTTGAAAATATCAGTTTTTATAAGGACTAATGATCCAGCCTTTGTCTTTAATTGGTCTGCATCTTCTGGAAAATCTTCCAACGCATCCAGATATGTGTCCAATTCGTAATTTAGACAACATTTCAAACGTCCACATTGACCAGACAATTTTGACTGATTGATGGCAATGTTCTGATATCGAGCTGCCGCAGTATTTACCGATTTGAAGTCAGATAACCAAGTCGAACAGCATAATTCTCTACCACATGACCCAATGCCACCAATACGAGCTGACTCTTGTCGCGCACCGATCTGTCTCATCTCGATCTTGACTTTAAACTCTCTGGCGTATTCTTTTACCAATTCCCTAAAATCGACACGACCTTCAGCGGTATAATAGAAAGTTGCTTTTTTCTTGTCTCCTTGATATTCTACATCACCCAGTTTCATATCCAAGCCTAAGGTACGAGATATAACTCTAGCCCTAACCATAGTCTCTTTTTCTAATTGGCGGGCTTCATCCAGTTTTTCAAGGTCACGTTCATTTGCCTTACGAATCACTTTAAAGGCAACACGCTCTTCATTTGTAAATTTCTTTTTCATCTGTAATCTGACCAATTCTCCTGAAAGAGAAATACGTCCTACATCATAACCACTGGCGGTCTCTACGACTACCATATCTCCGGTTACACTTCGCGTCATCGGATCATTCATAAAAAAGTCCTTATGTGAGCCTTTTTTGAAACTTACTTCTACTATATTATATGCTGAAGGATCCATCAGGTCGTTTGCTGCGATCCAGTCATAAGTATTGTGTTTATTGCAACTTCCGGAGCTGCAATGACCTTTATCACCGCAACCACGAGGTGTCCCATTTGAATCCACACTGCAAGTGCTACAAGCCATTTATTTATTAGTTTTGATAATTAATACGGCAAAGTTAATATAAATTCACCTTTTAAAGATGATAAAAGGAAACAAATATGTATATGTTTCTCTTTGGATACCAGCAGGCATAGAATTTTTGGTGAATAAATTGGTAAATATTCGGAAATTAAGTTGATGTTTTTAGTTGCTTGAATTTAAATATCTTTACACAAAAAATATGATTAATATACCAAGAAGTAAAAACTATCCCTTCTTGCTGTAATTTGGTGACTCTTTGGTAATTGTGATATTATGCGGATGGCTCTCTAGAATACCAGATCCTGAAATACGAACCATTTTTGCCTTTTGCATGTCCAAAATATTTCCTGCACCACAATATCCCATTCCTGCTCTTAAACCACCGAGATATTGAACCATAACTTCAGATACTGAACCTTTATATGGCACACGACCTTCAATGCCTTCTGGAACCAACTTTTTAACATCATCTTCGACATCCTGAAAATATCGGTCCTTACTGCCCAATTCCATCGCTCCAAGTGATCCCATTCCACGATAAACCTTAAACTTACGACCTTCAAACAGGATAGTTTCGCCTGGTGCTTCTTCAGTACCTGCAAATAATGAACCTGCCATGATCGTACTCGCTCCGGCAGCCAGCGCTTTGGCAATATCACCAGTATATCTGATACCACCATCACCGATGATCGGCACTCCAGTGCCAAGAAGACCACTGGCTGCATTGCGAATAGCAAAAAGCTGAGGTACACCTACTCCTGCTACAATTCTCGTGGTGCAAATACTACCAGGGCCAACGCCAACTTTAACGGCATTTACACCAACATCAGCCAAAGCTTTGGCACCTTCGGCAGTCGCAACATTGCCACCGACTATCTGGAGATATTTATATTTTTGACGAACAGCAGCTACAGCATCCAAAACACCTCTCGAATGTCCATGCGCCGTGTCTATACAAATCACATCCACACCTACTGATACTAATGCATCCACACGCTCAAACATATCCTTGCTAACACCAACGGCCGCACCAACATAAAGACGTCCGTGTGTATCCTTAGCGGAATTGGGAAAGTTTTCGAGTTTCATAATATCCTTGTAGGTGATAAGGCCTATCAAAATATTATTTTCGTCAACGACAGGAAGTTTTTCTATCTTATATTTTTGAAGAATCTCTTTGGCTTGTGCGAGTGTGGTACCTTTGGGGGCTGTGATAAGCCGTTCCTTGGTCATAATATCGGTCACACTTCGTTCTGCTTCTGTTTCGAAACGCAAGTCTCTATTGGTTAAAATACCTGTGAGCTTTCCTGTATTGTCTATTACTGGAATACCGCCTATCTTATTGATATTCATCAAATAATGTGCATCTTTGACCTTGGCATCTTCTGTCAAAGTGACTGGATCGATGATCATGCCACTTTCAGATCTTTTGACAGCTCTGACTTGATTTGCCTGAGCTTCAATGGACATGTTTTTGTGTATGATGCCCAATCCGCCTTCTCTTGCCATAGCAATAGCCAACTTATACTCGGTAACCGTATCCATCGCAGCAGATACAATCGGTGCATTGAGTCGAAGGTCAGTGGTCAATTGTGTGGAAATATCAACTTCGCGAGGAAGGACTTCTGAATAAGCGGGTATAAGAAGCACATCATCAAAAGTCAGGGCTTCTTCTATGTGTTTGGTGGTATTTATATGTTCCATGTGCAAAAGTAGGCAAATTTCAATTCTCAGCAAAAAGGATTAAGGTAAAATTAAAAAAATAAGGCAAAATGATGTGGAATGGGCGAAAAGAGCAATAAATCAGCTAGATATACTAAATAACATTCATCATAGTGATCTTAAAAATTTGTGCCAAACAAAGCCCTGACAACACAAGTTTAAGCTTAATTGTAAAAATTACTTTAAAAATTAATTAAAAATCCAGAATAAAGATATTCCCTAATATATTCATAATTAAATATAGAAAGTAGTTACTTTTGTCATCTTAAAAGATCAATTGAGTAAAATTATTATCATCGGCCCTGCTTATCCACTAAGAGGAGGATTAGCAACTTTTAATGAGCGCTTGGCTCGTCAGTTTATGGCTGAGGGACACGAGGTGATTATTTACACTTTCTCACTCCAATATCCAAACTTCCTTTTCCCAGGTAAGACGCAATATTCTGAAAGTGATCCACCACGAGATCTTAATATAAAAGTTTGTATCAACTCTGTCAACCCATTAAATTGGTACCTTTCGGGACAAAAAATACAAAAAGAATGTGCCGATATTGTCATTTGTAGATATTGGCTACCATTTATGGGTCCGTGTCTCGGCACCATCGCCCGACTGATTAAAAAAAATAAAGTAACAAAGGTAATTGGTCTGATAGACAATGCGTTGCCACATGAGAAGCGACTAGGAGATCGGCAATTCACCCAATATTTTACTAAGGCGATGGACGGATTTGTAACCATGAGCCGATATGTCCTGAATGATCTCAAACAATTTACAAATAAAGAGGTGAGCTTGGTGCAGCATCCATTATATGACAATTTCGGACCAAAACACGAACAAAACGCTGCCAGAAAATCATTGGGCATTCCTGATGGCGTGTTTGTTTTTCTTTTCTTTGGATTCATCCGTAAGTATAAAGGATTGGACTTATTGATTTCTGCTTTTGAATTATTAAAAAATGAAAATGTCTGTCTCGTCATTGCAGGTGAATACTACGCTGGTGAAGATGAAATCAAGGATCAGATCGCACATTCTCCAGCAAAATCTAAGATATCAGAACACACAAAATTTATCAATGACGATGAAGTAGGATTATATTTTAGTGCCGCCAACTGTGTCGTACAGCCATATAGAAATGCTACACAAAGTGGCGTGACACCGTTGGCATATCACTTTGAAGTACCGATGATCGTAACCAATGTAGGTGCATTGCCAGACTTAGTGCCTCCAACACTTGGCATCGTTTGTGACCCAGAAGTCTCAGCAATAGCAAATGCGCTAGAATCTATGACATCGTTTGATTTCGAGAATTTCAAATCTGCGATCAAAGAAGAAAAAAAGAAGTTGAGTTGGGAAACACTGACCGCAGAATTTATAAAATTAGCAAAAAACATTCACTAAATGGGCAAAATTTATCGAAGTAGAGCGCCATTGAGATTGGGACTAGCAGGTGGTGGTACCGACGTAAGTCCATACAGCGACTTATTCGGTGGTGCGATATTGAATGCGACCATTTCATTGTTTGCCTATGTGGATGTCGAGAAGACTGGAGATGGCAATGTCGTATTTGAAGCCAAAGATTTTGAAACCAAAGAGACATACAAAATCGGTGCGCCTATACCTACAAGTGGCCAACTAAATTTGCTCAAAGGTGTCTATTCGAGAATCATGAAGGACTACCCTTTTGAACATCAAGGACTCAAAATCACTTCTTATGTACAAGCGCCACCGGGTTCAGGATTGGGATCGTCATCTACATTGGTGGTAGCCTTGATTGGTGCATTTGTCGAGATGCTGAAATTGCCTCTTGGCGAATACGACATCGCTCGCTATGCTTATGAAATAGAGCGGCTAGACCTCAATCTACAAGGTGGCAAACAAGATCAGTATGCGGCCACATTTGGTGGATTCAATTATATGGAGTTTTTCAAAGATGACAAAACCATCGTAAATCCACTACGTGTAAAAGCGGATTATATCTTTGAGTTAGAAAAAAACATCGTCTTGTTTTACACATCTAAAAGTAGGGAATCAGCCCGCATCATCCAAGAACAAGTGGATAATGTCCGCTCACAAAACCAAACATCGATAGATGCCATGCATCAGATCAAAGCGCAATCTGTCATGATGAAGGAAGCCTTACTCAAAGGCGAGCTTCAGAAAATAGGTGAAATATTTGATTTCGGCCATCAGCATAAAAAAAATATGGCATCCAAAATCAGCAATAGCACCTTGGACAAGATATATGAAACTGCAAAAGCCGCTGGCGCTACAGGTGGCAAAATCAGTGGTGCTGGTGGTGGCGGATTCATGATATTCTATTGTCCCGGTACGACGCGATATGATGTCATCCGATCACTCCAAGCATTCGAAGGCAAGACCATTCCATTTTTATTTACCGAAAGAGGGCTTAGCCACTGGACGGGTATAAAGAATAAGTAGGGATTCGATCGGAGAAGGAAAACTAAGGCAGCTTTAGCTTTGGTGCAAAAATAAATCACGAAAGCTATACAGCACTTTTTATGTTATATAGCATTAGTGGTCAATGAATACAAAACTTGTTCAACTTCAAAAGGATTCTTAATTATGGCATCGCAGTTGCAAACTGCGACGATCGGGATTTTTTTCTGTTGTGGTCAGTTAAGCATTTATTTTTTCCTTTAGTTTGTCTGGTAGCTTATTGTCAAATGAAAAATTCATACGGTTATCTCCGTCCTTCCATTCATCATACAAAGTTAATGAGAGACCATTTTCAAAGTAAAGTTTTAGTCCACCACTAATGTTGCTGTTGTCAATCCATATAAGTTCATTAAAACTGTGAAGTGTCTGTCCGATAAATTTTTTAAAGTCTGGAAATTCATTTTCAATTTTTGACAACGGATATTCAAAGGTGCTGTTGTAGTCGGTTGAAAATGATTTTATTTGTTCAACTGTTTCAATTTGTTTAATGAATGTTCGTTCTTCTGATGTCGCAATGGTTAGCCACAAATCAAATTTCAGAAACACCACATTGAATTTGTCAATAATTTGTCCATCAATAACGAACGATTGAAAAATTCCATCAGTCAATCGTTGTCCGATTCTTTTATATAAAATATCGTGTACTGTCATTTTTTAAAATGGTTCATAACGGTTGGTATTGAAGACATTTTTTGTGATAACAAAAATGTCGTTCAATACTGTGTTATGGCTTCGTGATTAACTCTTTCTTTGGTTTTGGCTGCTTTACTTTTGGATGTGGTGCTCTAGTGATTTCACCCGTCGCTTTATAATGAGCAATGGCTCGAGAAACAAGTTCCATGTCTTTTTTTGATCTTCTTGTCGGTTCAACAATTAAATCAACTCCTTTTGGTTCAATACCTAATGCCATTTTCAATTTATTTTACTAATTGTGGATAATATTTTTTAATTAATTTCAATGCTTCTGGTGGATAAATTACCATCTGATGATTTCCAAGGTGTACGGCACCTAGAGTCAACTCATAATGGTTTATTAATTTAGTTTTAGAAACAAAAGAAACTAGTCCTTGGTTCCCATTGTCCCAACTCAGTTTACACACATAGGCAAATAAATTTCCTGGAACTCCTTCATAAAGTTTCTTAGATCGGAAGAGCACACGTCTGAACTCCAGTCACTGACCACTATCTCGTA
>CALFYH010000070.1 GCA_937952155.1 uncultured Saprospiraceae bacterium | reverse complement strand
CTCTTTTACTTTTTTCGCTTTTTTAAGGTACTGGATGATTTCTTCTTGATTTCTTTGATTGAAATCATCAAATGCCTTGTCCAATTTTACAACACTGATACTCACTTGAGCTACATTATTGTAATCTAAAGCAAAAAGCATTGCTTGTTTTGAAGGATATACCTGCTCACCAAAAATTTGAATGCTCGGTCTTTTGATGTCGTTGATGATGTTTTGACATTTTGAAGCACCAATGGATTTAGGATATTTTTTGATAGCATCCTCACAAATTTCAATGGCTTTATTGTTGGCCAATGAATCATTTGCATTACCTCTAATTTGGCCAGCCAAGACTGCAGCAATCTCTGAGTAATACTCAACATCACTATGCGCATCTGATAAGGCTTTCAAACTCTTTATATACACCGATTCTTTATCTTCAATGACCGCATTTTGGTAGGTATATGTCAATCTCGACAAATCGTATTGCGCTTCAGCTTCTTGGTTTTTATTGTCGATTTGGTTTACCAATATGTCTTGATACAGTTTCAACACTTTAAATTTGGCTGAAGATTCATCTATAGTTTTGAGCGGTAACGCAACGAATTTCTTACCAATTTCAAAGTAGGATCCATTATTTATTTGGAAACTTTCCGCATTTTCGTTGGAATAACTATCGTAATTTTGAAAAAATTCAAACGCACGATCTGCCAATACTTCATACAAAGTAGGGCGGAACTTTTTCGCTTCTTGGTCGTATTTATTAAGAATTATTTCATATTGATCTAAGTCTATGTACACCGCTTTTTTGTCTTCCAAAGAAAATAAATACCATTTTTCTATTGTCCGCAAAAACTGCTTCGTCGTCCAAGTTCGGAAATCTAATCCTTGGTCACCCGTTAATTCAGATCGCTGAGAGATTTCCCATCTATGGTTGTCAAAATATTTTTGGTATAATTCGGCCAGATAACTTGCAGTGATTTGTTTTACTGGCGCATCTGTGGTTTGGATGATTTGCTGTAGGCGATCTATTGATTTTTCTATCCCTTTTTCATCAGTATTGATAGACAATCTCGAAATGTATATGATACTTTTTACCAATTGCGGATTGTTTTTCTCAGCAAGTGCTTGGGCATGAATTTCTTCAACTTTTTCGAGTGCAGACTGTGGCAATCCTTCTTTTATAAATTTTTCTACTTGAGTCCAAGCCTTATTAAAATCAAAATTATTGTCTTTAGGTCCTGTTGTGATTATTCCCATGAGAATGGCAAAGATGGTGATGATGGTTTTCATTAATAAACAAGATTATATTGCATTTAAAACGTAACAATTGTAATAAAGATTACACATGTTATTTAACAGATGCAAAACAGGCTACGAAAGTATATAAAATTTAGTTAAAGATTGGTTAAATGATGTTTGATGATGGATTTTGGATTTTTGATTTTAGATTATTGATTATTTGAGTTGAAAAATTGTTAGTGGATTCATTACAAAAATGCAAAACTTCCTAAAGTAAATAAAAACATACATGCATAAAAACAAAGGAGTAAAATCATTAAAATCCCCATGAACTTAAATAAGGATTTTTGTGACTCCAAAGCCTGGGTTAGCAGGTGAGAATCGTTGGAGTTAAGGGCTTTTTTGGAAAAATTAGCAAATTCATACAATTTCCATAAAGGATATAAATACAGTACAGTCACTAAAATATAGAATATTCCCAGACCAACTCCAAGTAAACTACCACTATTTTCCAAATTCGGAATAAATCTGCTAAACATATCCAAAGAGCTCAGCATAACAAAACCAAACAATAAAAAAAATCCTACCAGTACAAAACCTACAATTGCCAAAAATTTTGCCCACTTTGCTGTCTCATTAAGAAAAGCTTTCGCTTGAGTATCGATTTCAAGACCTGATCGTGTTAATTTTTCTGTGTATTCGAGTCCATCCATTTTAATATAATTTTGAAGTTAAATAATTCATATAAAGGTAATTATATTTTCAGAATCAATCAATAAAAAGGTGATTTATTTTATGAAATTTTCAAGTTATTTACCAACTGAATTTTAAAAGTCTGTACCACATTCCAACACCAGACCATCATACGCAGGAAAGACATGCTCTGGACATTTAGCTTCTAATAATTTGTGACAACCCATTTCATGTGACATGTGCGTAAGATAGAGCGATTTTACTTCGAGTTGCTGACCGATTTCTAGCGCCTCAGCATACGTAAAATGGGAGTAATGTTTGCGGTATTGTAAAGCATTAAGCACCAAGATATCTAGTCCCTTCAACGTCTTCATGGCGCATTCATCGAGATAAGAAGCATCTGTAATGTATGCAAAATTTCCGATTTTATAGCCAAGTATCGGTAGGTTGCCGTGCATGACATGGATCGTATGTATGTTCAGTCCAGGGAAAATTTCATAGTCGTTATTTGGCAATATCTCATGGCAAATTATCCTTGGCGAACCAGGGTATGGGCATGTTTCAAAAATATATCCAAATTTTGCTTTAACGTCATTTAATACTCTTGTTAGACCATACACAGGCATTTCCTTACCTTGTCTAAAATTGAAAGGCCTAATATCATCCATTCCTATGATATGGTCATTGTGCTCGTGAGTAAGCAAAATAGCATCAAGGTGGAGAACGCCGAATTTCAACATTTGTTGTCGAAAATCAGGTCCTGCATCAATCAAGATATTCTTATCGCCAACGGTTATAAGAACTGAAGATCTCAGCCTTTTGTCTTTGTCATCATGCGAAGTGCAAGTTTCACAAGCACAGCCTATAACCGGAACGCCCTGAGAAGTGCCCGTGCCCAAGAATGTGATTTTTATCGGTTGCACTATTTTAATTCTTGTTTATTTGATTATTTCCTGATTTTTCAACAGGTTTCTATAAAAAAGTCTTGATTTTTCAGGTAGCAATTCGTCATCATCCAAGATGTCATTCAAGATATCCAATAAGACATTTACACGACTATCAGTATTGAAAAACTTATTAACAACCACAATTTTAGAAGCATCTACGATACAATACCCAGAGTTGAATGTCCCTTTTTCATACCTAACAGTATAATCCAACTGCCTAAACAATTGTTCTAATTTTTGTAATGTGGGTTTGTTGTGTTTATTCATGATCAATACCAATAAATTGATACATTTGCACCACAAAAGTAGTAAATGCAAGCCACACGACATTAAAATGGACAATTTTTTATATTTTAAACTTCTTAATTTACGTTTTTAGGAACAAATATTAATCATTTAAATCAAATATGTACAAAATAACCATTGCAATAACTTTCCTGATATTGAGCTTTATGCAGGACATCTATGCCCAAAAATTTAAAGCCAGTATCATCCTTGGAGCCAATGCTTCACAAATAGATGGAGATAGTCTATACGGCTTTAAAAAACTCGGTCTTAGCACTGGTGGTCGACTTTCTTACACCAATAATAAAACTTTTGATGTCGCACTGGAGATGCTATACAGCCAGCGTGGTTCGTCCGTCAAATTTTTTAGCAAAGAAGCAAATGAAAAAATACCTTTAAATTTCCTAGAAATACCCGTTGTGGTAAGCCTTAGAGACTGGTATATTGAAAAGGATAACTACTACAAAGTCAGGGCTGAAGGTGGACTTTCCTATGGCTATCTATTTAATGCAAAATCAGCAAGATATGATGTCACTAATCTGGGCAAAAGTGATTTATCTTGGTTATTGGGAATAGGAATCAACCTCAATAAAAAAATAGGTATCGCAGCGAGATATACTTCCTCATTCATAGATATTTACAAAGATACACCTGATCTAGTATTTTTTAAAAGTTATTTTATTACCTTGCGGACAGAAGTTAATTTATAAAACAAGTAAAATTATTTGGGATTATGTACTCTTGTTCTAAATCAATAATGTATTTTTTTATAGTAATGATCGTTTTTTCATGCAAACCAAAAGCAGATAAAACAAAACCTATAGTTACCACTACACCAGCAGCAACGCCAACAGGGCCAGCAATCCCAGGATTGCCCCAAGATGTCATGGTAAAATTATTGAATGAATGTACATACATCGATTATATTTTCCATGTATTACCATTCAGCCTTAGTCAAAGTGAAGACCCGAGTATAGATCAAAACATTGCATTTATCGACGTAAACAATCCTTTAGGAACAATTCCAACAGGCTGTAAACCAGATGCTCGTAAGTTTTTTCAGATAAAAGGCGAAATCGTTTATGATGTCGATGTTTATATCACTCAAAATTGCAAATTTTATGTCTTTGTGGATAAAAATAACAAGCCCATTTATGCAAACAAAATGACGCAGGCAGGTATAAATTTTTATGAAAACATTATCAAACAAGCAGCTGGAATGAATCCACAACAACAAAGCCATTGAAAAAATATGCTGTCATAGACCTTGGATCCAATACCTTCCATTTGCTTATAGCTGAGCAGATGTTAGATGGTAGTTTCAAGACCATATTTAGAAAAAGGGTATTTACTATTCTGTCAGATGGTGGTGTCGACTATATTAAACAAGATAGACTGGACTTTGGCTTAGAAACCCTGAGAGAATTCAAAATAATTTTGTCTCACCATGGGCAAGTATCGTTAAGAGTAATAGGAACCGCTGTCCTTCGCAAAGCAAAAAATAGGAATATTTTTATCGATGAAGCCCAAAATATACTACAAACAAACGTTGAAATCATTGATGGAATAAAAGAAGCAGATTATATCTTTCGAGGTATCATGACGTTACCAGCTATGCGGCGAGGCACACACCTGATTATGGATATCGGTGGAGGAAGCACAGAATTTATTCTTACTCGAAATGGGACTAAAATATGGTCAAACAGTTATTCTATGGGTGTTGGAATTCTTTACGAAAAGTTTCATAAAACAGAACCCATTAGTAAAAATTCGATTGATGAATTATCTGCTTTTGCTACAGATTTGATTCAAGATATGCTCATCGAACTTCAAGATGTTACCCTTGATTCGCTCACTGGAGCATCAGGATCATTTGAAGTATTGCAAAAGATTTCGCTGGGATCAGTAAATGAAAATGACCTTTGTACCATTGACCTTCAGACCTTCGACTCAATTTACAATACCATAATAAATTCAGATTTTAATCAAAGATCCCAAATCCATGGTTTGCCAACTGAAAGAGTAAAATTAATTGTTGTGGGCATGGTATTAAAAAATACGATTATCAAATTAGTACAGCCAAGAACCATAAATGTTTCGCCTTTTGCACTGAAAGAAGGTGTTTTGTCCGATATAGCTGAAAATGAAAAATGATCTTGGTCACTTTTATATTTTCTTTTGAACAATTATAATATTTTTACTGAATTATTTTTGTTCAGTTATGCAACAACCTTCTTACGACAATGAAGCCAGCATTTGGTATGCCAGAATAAGACGCAATGGCAGAGAGATTTTTAGAAATACGATGATCGCTGGTGCAGCAATTTTTGTGATGAGCTATGGCGGCCTGTTTTTGGCTATTAAACTATTTCCCAATTTTTTTGTGGATTATATCAATCCCGTATTTAATTCTGATGGGAGTAGAGATTTGTATTTTTTTGTACATCCTTTCGTTTTAGCCTTGTCTTTGGCTGTTTTTTGGAATAGATTTAGAAAATTATTTGGTGGTAATAGACTAAAAATTGGTATTGAGTTTGGTCTAGTTTATAGTTTTGTTGCACTTGTGCCCATACTATGGATCACATATGCTGCAATGGATGTCGAGTTCCAAATGGTGTGCACATGGCTTATTTATGGTTTATTTCAATCTAGTATTGCTGGTTTGTTTTTCGCTTGGTTTAGCAGAGAAAAAGGGCATTAAATTCGACTGACTAATGATAAATCCTTTAACATAAACTATCTTGCCAAGCCATTTAATTTTTCCAGCAGCTCGACCAGTCGTTCAGCTTTTTGTGTTTCTGTTTTTGCATCGTAAATATACCGAACAAATTCAAGCTTTTGGGATTCTGTACAAAAATTGAAAGCTTCAAGTGCTGCAGGATCTTCTTTCAAGCATTCAATAATCTCATCTGGAATGGATTGTAGTTCAGGAACTCTGTACAAAATCAAGTGCACCTTGTCACCAGCTTGTTTCTTAATGATTTTCCTGATAGATGCATTAAGCGAAAAAAATAATTCCCCATTTCCCATGGGCATCAACCGAAGTATTCCAAAATTATAATTATCAACAGTCCCACTGACTTTAACCCAGCCAAAAGGTGCCTTCCCATCTGGCTTGATTTCAGGTATTCGAGCAAATGTCCATCCACCTTTACCTGGAAATTTTTCTAAAAGGTATATTTTATCGACGACAGGCTTTTCCATGTCATTTCTTATACTTGTCATTCAAGCCCTTTCTGTCCATCATCATGGGTATGATTTTTTCTAATCTTGCTTGTTTTGTTTCGGGCCTTTTTGCTTCAGTAATATATTCGGCATATTCACGTTTACAAGATAATGACAACATGTCCCAGCAAGCACATAATGAGCTATTTTGATCTAAAATGGTCAATAATTCAGATGGAATTTCTATTGGCCTATCTTTTTTGGCTGGCTTGATTTTTACGCCATTTTTGATGTTTTCAATAGACTCAAAAATATAATCTGCTATTGGCGCATTTTGGATTTCTTCTTTGGAAGTAAATCGCCATTGTAGCATCGCTTTTGTTTTTCCTTCTTGTGCATTCATGAGGTATTTCTTTTCATCTTTCAGGAGACCACCTTGGAAAAACCACAATCCAGCATAGCCCTTAAATGCCGCAATACCGACTATATTGTCTTTACCCCAAGTGTAACAAGGTCCGCCCCATTTAATGGTTTCTGTCAAACCAGCATTGATAATTATAGATCGGAGAAGCAAGACTTCTTCCTTCCATTTGTCCAAACCATCAAAATATTCATCAGCGGTATTTACAGATTTCATTTTGCACCTTATTTTATGCAAAATTAAACCAAAACGATGTCTAATCACCAAGTTTAAGCAAATAATATGCTCCCTACTTATTAAAGCATCATTTTTTGTGCAAAACCCATTTTATCTCATCCAAAACTGTCATGTCTTCTATAGTCGATGGCACTTGATATGGAACTTCATCTGCGATAGCTCTGATGATTTTGCGTAAGATTTTGCCTGACCTAGTTTTTGGCAATCGCTCTACAAAATGTACTGTTTTAAATGCAGCCACAGCTCCAATAGTGTCGCGTACCTTGGCTACAAGTTCAAGGGATATTTGATCAGGTTGTTTATCATAACTATGTTTAAGTACCACAAATCCCACTGGCAGCTGACCTTTCATCTCGTCATGGCAACCGACTACAGCACATTCGGCGACAGCATAATGGCCTGCCACTATTTCTTCCATTTCACTGGTAGAAAGCCTATGTCCTGCCACATTGATCACGTCATCCATTCGACCAGTGATATAAATATAGCCGTCATCATCTCTATATCCGCCATCACCAGAAAAATAATATCCAGGAAATTCAGACAAGTATGAAGATTTGAATCGTTCGTTGTCATTCCATAGCCCAGGTAAACATCCAGGTGGCAATGGCAACTTGATAACCACAGCTCCTTCCTGATTGGGTGGCATAAAATCATGCTCTACGGACAATATTCGGATGTCAAATCCAAACATCGGCTTGCCCGCTGAACCAGGCTTTACAGGAATCAGTCCTACACCTGCAAGATTTGCCAACATAGGATATCCTGACTCTGTTTGCCACCAATGATCTATAACTGGACGCTGCAAAATGGCACTTGCCCATTCGTAAGTTGCTACATCTGTTCGCTCTCCTGCTAGGAATAAATATCTAAGTGACGAAAGATCGTATTTGCGAAATAATTCCCCTTCAAAATCTTCTTTTTTGATAGCGCGAATTGCTGTGGGCGCCGTAAAGAAGGCATTGACTTTATATTCTTCTATCACACGCCAAAATGTACCAGCATCTGGCGTTTTTATTGGTTTACCTTCAAATAAAACTGTGGTACAACCTCTGATCAATGGCGCATACACGATATAAGAATGACCTACTACCCATCCAATATCTGATGCTGCCCAGTACACACTGCCAGGTTCGGCATTATATACATATTCCATGCTACTATTGAGCGCTACTGCATGACCACCATTGTCGCGTACGATTCCTTTAGGTGCACCAGTAGTACCAGAGGTATATAAAATATAAAGTGGATCACAGGCATCCATGATTTCATATGACACTGGACATGCTTTCGACACCAAGGTTTTCCAGTCTAGGTCATAATCTGCGACCAAATCACAAGGTATAAAATCCCGCTGCAATACAATGCAACCTTCAGGTTTGAAATATGCTTCATTAATACCTGCTTCTACTATTGGTTTGTATGGAATGATTTTGTCAATTTCTTTGCCGCCACTAGCCATGAGAATATATTTAGGTCGAGCATCGTTGATTCTTATTGCCAGTTCGTGCGCCGCAAATCCACCAAAAACTACGGAATGAACTGCACCAATTCTTGCACAAGCAAGCATACCTATGACAGCTTCAGGCACCATCGGCATATAGATGACAATTCTATCACCTTTCTCTACACCTAATGACTTCAATACTCCTGCAAATAATGAAACTTCATACAATAATTCTCTGTATGTGAATTTCTTCTTAACGCCCGTAACAGGAGAATCATAAATCAAAGCTATCTGATCTCCTCTACCCTGCTCGACATGTACATCCAAGGCAAGATAGGAAGTGTTCATTTTGCCACCTGAAAACCATCGATACAAATCGTCACCATCTTTGTCTAGAATCGTCTCTGGAAATGTAAACCAATGTATTTTTTGGGCTTCCTGACGCCAGAAATCTTCTTTCTCAGAGATACTTTGATCGTATTTGATTGGGTAAGACATGGTTAAGTATGAATGTTGAATTACAAATTACGAATTATCAGACAAGTGCGCCTGCTTTCAATTCTTCTACACATTCTGGATTTAGCAATGTAGATGTATCGCCTAGTTGATCAGTTTGTCCTTCTGCTATTTTACGAAGGATGCGTCTCATGATTTTTCCTGATCGGGTCTTAGGTAACTGAGACACAAATTGTATCATGTCTGGCTTTGCAATAGGTCCGATATGTTTAGTAACAACAGCCAATATTTCCTTTCTGAAATGATCTTGATCCACGACTTCATGATGCGCTTTGACATATGCATAAATACCTTGACCTTTGATATCATGTGGATAACCCACGACTGCTGACTCTACGACACCTGAGTGTTGGTCAATAGCATCTTCTACTTCTGCAGTACCAATTCTATGACCTGAAACATTGATTACATCATCTACGCGCCCTATGATTCGGTAACGGCCATCTTCATCTCTTTTGGCACCATCGCCAGTGAAATACATATTTTGGAATGCTGCGAAGTAATTGGTCCTACAACGCTCATGATCACCATAAGTCGTTCTTAAGATTGATGGCCAAGGAAATTTAATGCATAACAATCCTTCGACATCGTTGCCGTGCAACTCATTGCCGTTGGCATCTAATAAACATGGTTGAATACCAGGCAACGGATAAGAAGCAAAACATGGCTTGGTATCAGTGATATTAGGCAAGGGTGTTATCATAATACCACCTGTCTCTGTCTGCCACCAAGTGTCAACAATGGGTGCTTTTCCTTGACCGACTTTGTCATCATACCAATGCCATGCTTCTTCATTTATAGGTTCACCTACTGAGCCGATAACTCTTAGTGAGCTAAGGTCGTATTTTTCTGGTTCGTGCCATCCGGCAGACATGAGAGCTCTTATGGCTGTCGGTGCTGTATAAAATTGATTGACACGATGTTTTTCGCATACATGCCAAAATCTCCCTGCATCCGGATGGCCAGGTACTCCTTCAAACATCATGGTAGTAGCTCCGGCCAATAATGGCCCATAAATTATATATGAATGTCCAGTAATCCAACCAACATCTGCTGTACACCAATATATGTCACCATCTTGATATTGGAATACATTCTTGAATGAATAGCAAGTATAAACCATGTAGCCGCCACATGTATGCACTACACCTTTGGGTTTGCCAGTAGAGCCTGATGTATAAAGAATAAAGAGGATATCTTCAGCATCCATATATTCTGGAGCACACTCTGTACTCATTCCATCCACTGTGTCGTGCCACCAAAGGTCAAGATTGTCATTCCAATCCACTTTGCCACCAGTCGTCTGATAGACCAATACTTTTTCTACAGAGTCGCAACCCATAGCGATGGCTTCATCTACGACTTCTTTGACAGGTATATTTTTGGGTCCACGTCTATTGTAGTCAGAACAAATTACCATTTTACACGCTGAA
This sequence comes from uncultured Saprospiraceae bacterium, assembly GCA_937952155.1. Lineage (GTDB taxonomy): Bacteria > Bacteroidota > Bacteroidia > Chitinophagales > Saprospiraceae > OLB9. The sequence goes on along the minus strand of CALFYH010000070.1, from coordinate 592 downwards.
TCCTTGATACGATCCGCAAGCGCATTGGCGGAAAAACCTGCAAATACTACTGAATGGATAGCTCCTATACGTGCGCACGCTAGCATGGCGATCGCAACTTGAGGTATCATCGGCATATAAAAACAAATTCTGTCTCCTTTTTTGATTCCTTGTGCTTTAAGGGCATTTGCGCATTTATTAACTTCAGCGAGTAGCTCTTTGTATGTATATTTGAGTGAACGCTCATTAGCTTCATTAGCTTCCCAAAGAATTGCTACTTGGTCTCCTTTGGTAGCAATGTGCCTATCGAGACAGTTTTCAGTTATGTTGAGTTTACCACCTTCAAACCATCTAACATCAGGTGTAATGAAATCATTTTTCAATACAGTATGCCATTTCTGATGCCAAGTAAAAGTTTCTGCTTGTTCAGCCCAAAAACCTTCTGGATTTTCAACACTTTTTTTATAATCTTGGTTGTATTGCTCTAATGATTTTATTTGATAAGGCTAATTCATACAATCGTTTTTTTGGTTATTTAAAAAGGTTTGTGAAAAATTTTAATGGTCTTATTATAAAAGACAATGAGATAAAGTGGCAATTTGATATGGGTGGT
>CALFYH010000069.1 GCA_937952155.1 uncultured Saprospiraceae bacterium | reverse complement strand
CTCCATGCGGAACATTGGATATTTTGCGCTCATGTTTTCTGAAAAAAGGCATCAGAAATACATAGAGTAATAAAAGGCCAATAGTTATGGCAATAGGAATAACAGCACTTTCTTACCAGCTTATTGAGTATAAGAATACAAGAAAGGCATCTTATAAGAAGATCAATTTTCACTTGTAAATTTCCATTTTGTTCTTATAATTGAGAATATTGAATGAAATTTAATCAGTGTAATATCACGCTAAACACGTGACATGGTTGGTTTTTAAAATTGAAATGGGAGATTAGCTCATCACGCTAATGACGTGACATGGTTGGTTCTCAAAATTGAAATGGGAGATTAGCTCAGTTGGTTCAGAGCACCTCGTTTACACCGAGGGGGTCGGGGGTTCGAGCCCCTCATCTCCCACCATCTTAAAGAAAGCAGTTATAAAGTGATTTGTAACTGCTTTTTTTATTTTATAAATATTGAACTGCTTTCAATTTCAGAAATTCTGAATAAACTTTGAATTTTTAAATAAACGATAATATATACAAATGTCAAAACCAGGAATAAAAGTTTTCGCTCCTGCTTCTGTTGCAAATGTGGCCGTTGGATTTGATGTTTTGGGTTTTGCGTTGGAAGCACCTGGTGATGAAATAATTGTAAGAGAAGGTAAACAACCAGGACTTTTGATTTCAGAAATCCAAGGTGCTGGGGGCAAACTTCCTTATGACATAATGAAAAATACTGCAGGATATGCGGCACATAGATTGTTGCAATTTGTTGGTGAGACTGACCGACCATTGGAAATGGAGATACATAAAAAAATGCCATTCGGAAGTGGTTTGGGATCATCGGCTGCAAGTGCAGCTGCAGGTGTTTTTGCTGTAAATGAATTTTTGAAGACTGGTTTGACCAAATATGAAATCCTTCGTTTTGCAGTTGAAGGCGAACAGATCGCTGATGGTGCTTTTCATGCAGATAATGTTGCCCCTTCTCTTTTGGGTGGTATGATCATGATCAGAGATAACGAAACACTTGACATTAAAAAGCTACATATTCCCTCAGGATTGTTTGTATCTGTTATTTATCCACATATAGAAATTCTTACAAAAGAATCTAGAGGCATATTAAAACAAGAAGTTAGTTTCAAAGATGTCATTCGTCAGCAAGGAAATTTAGGCGCTTTTGTGGCTGCAATGTACACATCAGATTTCGGAATGATAGGTAGGTCATTACAAGATCTTTTGGTTGAGCCGCAAAGAGCACATTTGATCCCTCATTTTTATGCTATGAAGGAGCAAGCTATGAATGCTGGAGCACTTGGATTTAGCATCAGTGGAGCAGGGCCTTCAATGTTTGCATTGAGTGATAATAGTAGTATAGCAGAGAAGGTAAACGAGCAGGCTAATTTATTATATCAAAAAAACAAGGTGCCGGTTACTACATATCTTTCTAAAATAAATCACGAAGGCGCAGTTAGATATTAAAAAAAAATTCATGGAACTATATTCCACAAAAAACAAAAACTCTAAAGTAACCCTTGAACAAGCTGTCATGCGTTCATTGGCGCCTGACAAGGGCTTATATATGCCGGACTCGATACCCGAATTAAATCCGAATTTTATTCAACATTTGGATCGGTTTAGTTTTCAGGAGATAGCATTTGAAGTGTGCAAATCTTTGATGAAAGGCGCTATACCACTCTCAAACATCCGAGAAATTATTGAGGATTCTATAAAATTTCCTGCGCCAGTAGTCATGTTAGATGATAATATCGGTTCGTTGGAACTTTGGCATGGACCTAGTATGGCATTCAAGGATTTCGGTGCTTGCTTTATGGCGGCACTTATGGCCTATTTTATCAGAAATGAAGATAAAAAACATACCATTCTGGTAGCTACTTCTGGTGATACAGGTGGCGCAGTTGCGTCCGGATTTTATGACAAACCAGGTATTGAAGTCATAATCTTGTATCCATCAGGCAAAGTGAGTGACCTTCAAGAGAAGCAACTCACCACGCTTGGCAAAAACATTACGGCACTTGAAATTAATGGTACATTTGATGACTGCCAGGCCTTGGTAAAAGAAGCATTTAATGATTATGATCTGAATAATCGCTTTCATTTGAGCTCAGCCAATAGTATCAACATTGCAAGGCTTATTCCTCAAAGTTTTTATTACTTTGAAGCGTATAAACAAGTAAAGCATTTGCATAAGCATCTGGTATTCAGTGTTCCAAGTGGAAATTTCGGAAACCTTACTGCTGGATTATTGGCCAAAAAAATGGGTTTACCAGTTAGTAGGTTTATTGCAGCTACTAATTCCAATCACATTTTTCCTGACTTTTTGAATTCAGGCGTCTATGACCCCAAACCAGCTATTGCAACAATAAGTAATGCAATGGATGTGGGTGACCCAAGTAATTTCGTTCGAATCCAAGATATGTATGATCATGATTTATCAGCGATACAAAAAGATGTTTCTGGGTTTTGGTTGAATGATGAGGAAACTAAGGCGGCTATGATCGACGCATTCTCTAAATACAATTATGTTTGTGACCCACATGGTGCAATTGCATACAAGGCTTTAGAAACATTAAATGATGTTGAGGTTGGCATTTTTCTAGAAACAGCGCATCCTTGCAAATTTCAGGATGTAGTTGAAGATACTTTAAACCATAAGATGGAACTGTCTTCAGATCTTTTGACTCTTATGAATAAATCAAAAAATGCAATTTTCTTGGAAGCTGACTTTCCTACTTTTAAGTCATATATGTTAAGCAGGACATAACTTCAACGTAAAGATTTTTGAGTACTCTGCAAAACCAGTATAGCACAATTTGACGGCAACATATTTAATAAAGATCATATTAATAGGTAATTAATATCATTTTAAGGTACTTTATCACGGCATACATTTGCAGTATAAAGTATTAAAAATGAAACGTTTAGTTATATTGGGTGCGGGTACTGGTGGAACGATCATGGCTAACCACCTTAAAAAAGAACTTGATGATAAAAATTGGGGAATTACTATAGTAGATGGTAGGAAACAACATTATTATCAACCTGGATTTCTGTTTATTCCATTTGACCAGTACAAACCAGAAGAAGTAGTAAAACCAATTCAACAATTTATCCCCAAAGGTGTAGATTTTGTAAATATTGCGGTGGAGAAGATTAATGCAGCAGAACATCAAATTGTGTTAGCAAATGGCAATACTTTACTGTATGACATCCTAATCATCGCTACTGGTTCAGAAATCTCGCCCGATGAGACTGAAGGTATGCAAGGTGGAGAATGGGGCAAAAGTGTCTTTACTTTTTATGATTTCGAAGGTGCAATAGCATTGCGAGACAAACTTAAAAATTGGCAAGGCGGAAAACTTGTGGTTCACATCACTGAAATGCCTATTAAATGTCCGGTGGCTCCGCTTGAATTTGCCTTCCTAGCAGATAGTTTTTTCAAGGAGAAAGGCATGAGAGAAAAGGTTGACATTACTTATGTCACGCCATTAAGTGGTGCGTTTACAAAGCCCAAAACCACAGAAACATTAAATTATCTTCTCAAAGAGAAAAACATAAACATCGAAACCGATTTTGCTATAGAGTCAGTGGATAATGATAACAAGCAGATATTAGATTACGGTGGTAAATCTGTGCCTTTCGACCTTTTAGTGACTATTCCGACCAACAAAGGTAGTCAGGTTATTGAAAATTCAGGGCTCGGAGACGAATTGAATTTTGTACCTACAGACAAGGCTACTTTACAATCAAAAATGCATCCAGATATTTTTGTAATAGGTGATGCTACCAATGTACCAACATCAAAAGCTGGTTCAGTAGTACATTTTGAAGCAGAAATTCTGACTGAAAATATTCTTTCATATATCAAAGGACAAAAACTGGCAGAAGAATTTGACGGTCATGCCAATTGTTTTATCGAAACAGGAGATGGAAAAGCACTTTTGATTGACTTTAATTATGACCATGAGCCAGTAACAGGCACATTTCCAATAGCTGGTATAGGACCATTGAAGTTGTTGAAAGAATCCAGATTTAACCATTTCGGCAAGTTGGCTTTCAAATGGGTGTATTGGAATATGCTTTTAAAAGCTCGACCAATACCATTCGTGAAGGCAAAAATGAGCATCGCAGGTAAAGATTACAATTAAGTATTATTAATAAAATTTCTCTAAAACAAAATATTTTAAAATGGACAAAATAATCGCAGGCAAAAACGTAACCGTGACTGATGAAGGCTTTTTAAAAGACTTTGGTCAATGGGACAAAGATATAGCAGATGCACTTGCTGTAGAAAACCAGATCGTATTGACACCACGTCATTGGGAAGTAATTACCTATATCCAGAATGAATTTAAAAATGATGTGCCACTCAGTATTCGTAAAATCGGTAAAAGTGGAATCGTTGATATTAAGGAGTTTTACCAATTATTTCCGGTAGCACCTTTGAAGACAGCTACAAAGATTGCTGGGATTCCAAAGCCAGTTAGTTGTATTTAATTTAACATTCAGTATCTAATAAAATAAATAGTAATGGAAGATAAAGGTCAAATAAAAAAAATGATGATCATTCTATCAAAAGCTACACTTGAAAATGTGTATGCTTGCTTTGTGTTGGCAAATGGTGCTCGCATGGAAGGTATAGAAGCAGAGATATTCTTCACCTTTTTTGGATTGGAGGCCATACACAATAAAAAATTGGAACATTTGCATGTAGCTACGGTTGGAAATCCTGCCATGCACATGCCCACAATGCTAGGAGGATTGCCTGGAATGGAGGCACTTGCCACAAGCATGATGAAAAAGGAAATGGAAAAAATCGATATGCCTGACGTACGCGAATTTATCGAAATCCTAAGTGCTTCAGGCGTTAAACTTTGGGCTTGTAAACTAGCTATGGATATGTTCCATTATAAACCTGAGGATATGATTGATGAATTGGATGGTGTCCTAACAGTAGGTGATTTTTATAAGCAAGGCTCTGGAGAAGGAACACATATGCTTTTTATATAGTTTGTTGTTTTTTGGATGATAACTTTGAATTTGTCCTATTTAAGGTGTGATTATTAATAATATACACATTTAAATAGGACATTTTCTTATTTTTCGCTTGTAACTGGTGTGATGTCAAGACGCTGATAACTATCCTTAAACTTCATATATGATGGAATTACCTCTTGCAATGCATGCAAAACAGTATTGACCAATCTGAGTTTGGTGGTAAATTTGTGGTAGATGATACTCACCTCACGCACTGGTGTAGGTTCGAAAAATGGCACAACTCTTTCTTTTCTTTCAGGTGTCAGATTCCAAGTAGCCAATTCCGGTATGATCGTCATGCCGCCGCTGGATTCGGTTATATTGATCAATGACTCGATACTGCCAGCATTGTATGTGATTTTGGTGTGCTCTAGGTTTCTTAATTCACAAATTTTCATCATTTGGTGGCGCATACAATGGCCCTCTTCAAGTAGCCATAGCTTTCTGAAATCAATATCTTCTGGCAAAACATAAGCCTTATTTATCTTTTCATGTGTGAATAGGAAAAATTCTTCATAAAATATAGGCGTATATAATAATGACTTTTCTTCCATGGGAGTCACTAATAATCCAGCATCGATTTCAGAAGATTTTAGCTTTTGTATAATGGATTTAGTGGTTTCTTCTTCTATGATTAGCTCAATATCAGGATATGCTTCAGAAAATTTTTTAATAAAAATCGGCACTAAATAAGGAGCAATGGTTGGAATAATACTTAGCCTTATGGTACCACTTAGTTTATCTTGATGTAAATCGGATGCTAGTTTTTCCAAAACAGAAAGTTCTTCAATGATTTTGACTGCTTGTGAAGCAATAATATCTCCTTTTTCTGTGAGTGTGATTGGATTACTTTTTCGATCTATCAGCATCAAATCCAATTCTTCTTCCAATTTTCTTATTGCCATACTTAATGCTGGCTGTGAGACATTGCATTGATCGGCGGCAATACTATAATTCTTTGATGCAGCTAAAGCTAGAAAGTATTTTAGTTGTGCAACTTGGATATTCATAAATATAACTTATAGAGCCATAAAATTAATAATTTTTTCTTATCCTTCAAAATATATACTTTTGTTTTAATAATTTACAATTAGTATTTTAAAAATAATATCGAAATGTTTGAAAAGCTCCTCTTAAAAGAAAGCGGGGCTTTTTTTATTGTATTAAATGAAAATTATATATCCTGAAATTATTTTACTTATTTCCAATCTAATTGGAAATATTTTACTGCACTCAATTTGTTTTTTGTTCAATAGAAAATCTATTGTAGAACTAAATAGACCAAATTTAATTTATTGATATTTGATGCAAACATTTTTGGCTTCTGTAAAAAAGTGCAACGCTTCCATGCCGCCTTCACGACCTACACCACTGTTTTTGACACCACCAAAAGGCGTTCGTAGATCTCTAAGCAACCAACAATTTACCCAAACGATTCCCGAATCTAATCTCTCAGCTACTCGATGTGCGCGTGTTAGATTTTCTGTCCAAACTGTCGCAGCTAGTCCATAGATTGTACTATTCGCAAAGTCTAAAACTTCTTCTTCGGTGTCAAATGGCATTATAGTAACCACAGGTCCGAAGATTTCTTCCTGATTAGTGCGGCAGTCGTGAGATAAACCTTCTATGATGGTAGGCTGGATAAACCATCCGCCTTTGCATCGGCCTTCAGGATATATTCTTTGGCCTCCGGCGATTACTTTTCCGCCTTCATCTTGAGCAAGTTGTATGTATGAAAGTACTTTTTGCATGTGTGATTCTGAGACGACAGCACCAGTCTTGGTATTTTCATTGGCTGGATCGCCGACTTTCAATGCTGATACTTTGGCTACAAAATCTGCCTTAAATTTTTCATAAATAGGTCTTTCGACAAAAATTCGTGAGCCACAAAGACAAATCTGTCCCTGATTTGAGAAAGATGATCTGACTGTAGTAGCTAGCATTTCGGCATAGTTGCAATCAGCAAAGATGATGTTGGGATTTTTTCCACCGAGTTCGAGTGACAATTTTTTGAACATTGGTGCTGCAACACTGGCTATTCTACGACCTGTAGCCGTTCCACCTGTGAAAGATATTGCTTTGACTTCAGGATGAATACAAATAGCTTCACCTACTTGAGGCCCTGTACCGTGCACAAAATTTAAAACACCTGATGGCAACTGAATATCTTCACAAAGTTTACCCAATAAATACGCTGTAAATGGTGTGACTTCAGATGGCTTAGCCACTACAGTATTGCCTGCTGCCAAAGCTGGAGCAATCTTCCACGTAAGTAGATACAAGGGAAGATTCCAAGGTGAGATACATCCTGCGATGCCTATTGGTTGTCTGAGTGTATAATTTATCCCGATTCCCTGCATGAAGTGGGATTCGGAGCTAAATTGTGTAAGCGCATGTGCAAAAAATCTGAAATTGGACACGGCTCTGGGTATATCCACGGATTTTGCCAATGATATCGGCTTTCCATTATCTCTACTTTCAGCTTCCGCAAATTCATCAAGTCGATCTTCGATACCTTGCGCAATCTTCATGAGCCATGCTGATCTGTTGTCATTGGACATCGCTGACCAAGATGGAAATGCTTTTCTGGCAGCATCTACAGCAAGTTGAACATCATTCGCATCAGAATCAGGTATGAGACTATATACTTGGCCTATGGCTGGCTCATAATTATCAAGATATTTTCCTGAAAGTGGTTCGACAGATTTGCCTCCTATAAAATTTGAAATTTTAAGCCGATGATTCATTTTGAAAAATTAAATAACTTAAAAGGTATTTGTCCGTAGGTCATGGAAAACTTAAGTCTTGGTCCGAAATCTTATAAATGTATAGATTGAAAAACGTTAATTGATATCAAAGATCCTAGTGCTATCAGGCAAATCAAGCATTCATAGCCGAAAAATAAAATCCTAGATTTCTTCTGAAATTTTCAGGCAAAACAGGAAGATCTGATCTCGGGATCAATAGTGTACTCACATTGTGAAAATCTGCAAAAATATGATGTTTAGCGGCTGTCATGGCTAAGTATTCATGGCCTGATGATCCGCCAGTACCTATCTTTTTGCCCAACATTCTCATGACCATTTGTGCATGGCGGTACCGCCAAGTAGTGATATGATCATCTATTTCTACCAGTTTGGAAAGTAACTGGAAAGGTACATGCAATATAGGCTCGTCTCGGTACAGGTGTATAAACAAAGCTGCAAGTGTGGCCTTATATGATAGTTGTAATTTGCCTTCTTTGATGAGTTCATTGTGCTTACTTTCATTCATGATATTTGCAAAATATGTATTGGTATCACCCAACATCGACAATCTCATTTGTTTAGATTCTGCAGAAAGAATATCTGAATTCAAAATGGCTTCTTGCTCCCTAGCAAGCATATTAGTAACAGCATTTTGGTACTCCGCGACAAAATTGAATTCACCAAAATCCAAAAAAGGTGTCCTTTCTAGCCAATCTTCTATCAGGTCAAAAAGTGATTTACTTGATTCCAGATTTTCAAGTTTTTCCTTTTTGTCAGTGGCAAAGACACAGTGATAAGGCTTGTCATTATAAGTCGTCCGTCTATTTTCTTTTAATCCCAACATCACTTCCATTTCTCTGAACTGAAAACTTTGAAATCCGGATGCAGGAAACAAGTAATTGCGAAAATCAAGGAAATCTAGCGGTGTCATAGTCTCCATTACACCCAATTGCTGGATCAAGAGCTTCATAATCTCTATTATCCTACCCAATCTTGCGACTGCAATGCCAACATTCTTCTCATTTACAGTTTGTGCACTAAAATCATTAGCAATTGCCTTAATTTCAAAATTGATTTGTTTGAACCAAAGTTCATACACCTGATGCGTGATGATAAATAACATTTCATCATGTGCATGAGTGCCTACTTCATCACTTCTTAGTGTTTGCGCAGATGTGATTTTATCAATTTGAAGGTAAGAATTATAATGTATAGAAGAGTACTTGGATGATGACATGGTGTGGAAATTTTATTTTGGCAATAAAGCCGTTACTTTTATTTCTATCAATAAGTGAGGATGCGGTAATTGGTGGACTGCAACAGTCGTACGCGTAGGTCCAGTATAATCAAAATACTGTCCATACACTTCATTGTAACCACCAAAATCATTCATATTCACAAGAAAGGTGGTTAGATCTACGATGTTTTCTAAGTCTGCACCTACACTTTGTAGGATAGACCTAATATTTTCTATTACTGCTTTGGTTTGCTTGCGAATATCCAGATTGGTTGTGCCCATTTCGTCCACTTCTACGCCTTCAAATGTATTGTCAGCTCGGCGACTGCTTGTCCCTGAAACAAAAATAAATGGGCCTGCTATTTTTAGATGCGGATATTTACCTCTTGGTTTTGCTTTATCGGTAAGTACGATGCCAGCCTTGTCTTCCACGATTTTGGTGGTTTGGTTAGAGACGTAAAGATACAAAGATTGTACAAATAATTGGGCTTTCACATATCGACAAACGTTAATTTTAAATATTTGAACGATAAAAAGACTGATTTCTACCTGACACTTCAAAAACATATGCATCTCTACTCAAAATTTCATTTACAAAGGGCTTTTTAATATCTTGCACCCTAATAATTCGACATTAGAAATGAATACAAGTTTGACAGGTAAGAATGCGTTGGTTTGTGGCAGTTCCAAGGGTCTAGGCAAGGCTTCTGCAATTGCACTTGCTGCTTTGGGTGCTAATGTAACGCTGCTTTCTAGAAGTGCTGATATGTTGTTGGATGCTGTAAATGATTTGTCACTCGTCCAAGGGCAGCATCATAGTTTTATTGTGGCAGATATATCTGATCATGAAAGTCTCAAAGCTAAAATTAAAACGCTTACTGCTTCGCGACCTATTCATATCTTGGTAAATAATACTGGAGGTCCACCTGCGGGTGCAATCCTTAACGCATCAACAGACGAATTTTTAACTGCATTTAACAATCATTTGATTACCAATCACCTACTTGCAAATCTTGTTGTACCTGGTATGAAAAAATCGGGATATGGGCGTATAATCAATATGATATCGACATCGGTAAAAATACCGCTCAAAGGCTTGGGTGTAAGCAATACCATAAGAGGCGCTGTAGCATCATGGTCCAAGACACTTTCCAATGAACTTGCTCCATTTGGTATTACCGTCAATAATGTCCTGCCCGGCGCTACAGCCACAGATAGACTTGAAGAAATCATCAACAATAAAGCAGATAAATCACAGCGCACCAAAATAGAAATAGAAACCGAAATGATAGCTGAAATTCCAATGGCTCGATTCGGAAAACCAGAAGAAATCGCGGCAGCTGTTGCTTTTCTCGCATCGCCTGCTGCATCTTATATCACAGGAATCAGTATAGCGGTAGATGGCGGAAGGACGG
>CALFYH010000068.1 GCA_937952155.1 uncultured Saprospiraceae bacterium | reverse complement strand
GAGTTCAGACGTGTGCTCTTCCGATCTATCAGCAATACCAGATATTGGTATTTAACGATTATTATAATTATTAGGATTTTTCAAACTAAGGTCAAAAAATGAAAAACAGTATTCACCACCCGTGCCATACTTTGGCAAAGCGCTATTATATATATATAGTAGCATTTCTTTTTATTCATTTGTTTTCTGGGAGTCTTTCGGCTCAGTGTATTCCTGTCAAGGGAAGTCTTGAAGGCGTTGTGTACACAGATACAGATAATAATGGTATTCGCAGCGTTTCAGAATCCGGTATACAGGGCATACTAGTTCAGGCATACAGGGCAGATGGCTCTTTGTTTGGTACAGCCACTACTGACGTTGCTGGCTCGTATTCCTTATTAGGATTAAAAGATGGCGAACGAATCCGCCTTGTATTTAATCATGGTGCGGGATATTATCCATCAATTATGGGTACCAACAATGGTTCATCTGTTCAATTTGTTCAAGTGCCAGCTTGTAACATTGGATTTGGACTTTTATCAGATAGTGACCTGTGCAATGCAGCTACAGAGATCCTCACTACTTGTTTTGTGCAAGGAGCAACGACTCTAAGACCTAACGAGCCTACAATAGTAGGAGTTGAATATGGTTTCAATAGTGCATCTCCAGCTCGAAAGTTTGCTATGCATGGCGAAACAGGGTCTATTTGGGGCCTTGCATGGAAAAGTAAGACACAGGAGATATTTTCATCTGCATTCGTAAAACAATATTCTGGTTTGAAAGCAGGACATGATGCTATTTTCCGTACAGTATTTAACGGCACAAGTTATTCTACTTCTGTTTTTGCCAATTTATCTGCACTTGGACAGAATGTTGGTACACTTACCACCACTGACATCGCGGATTGTAATTATGGTGCACAAGTAGGTAAAATTGGCTTGGGAAGCATAGTTTTGTCACCAGATGAAAAATACTTGTACGTAGTTAATATATATAATAATACATTGGTTAGAATTCCAACAAGTAATCCAACTGTTGCGAATACAGTTTCATATCAAATACCAGGAAGTGGAATTCACGCTTTTGCACTTAAATATTATAATAATACTATATATGTAGGCGTAACAATACCAGGTGATGTGATGTCAGTTTTGGCTTTTGACCCAATTGGAGGCACTTTTAGTAACACTGGTTTAAGCATCGATGCTGGAAATGACTGGACATCATCACCAGTGGTAGGTGGTGCACCAGCTTTTTGGCTTACTGATATCGACTTTACAGATAATGGAGACATGTTGCTTTCATTGTCTGATAGGATTGGTCATATGTATTGCAATAGTTCCACCAATAGATTGGATGAGCAAAAAGGTGACTTGATGATCGCGTATAAAAATGGCTCTTCATGGACTTTGGAAGACAGATCAACAAATCAAGAATTTTTCGGAGATGACCATTGGGCGACGAATCCAACATATCACTCCGAAATTACTATAGGAAGTATTTATGCAATGCCAGGATTAGGCTCTGTGATAGCTACAGTTTTTGATCCTGAATTGAATTCTTATTCTGGTGGATTACACAGATATAATACTACTACTGGTAAAAAGGAAGGATCTAAAGAGCTTTATACCAGAGAAACTGTAACTTTGTTTGGTAAGGCTACAGGTTTCGGCGAAATTATAGCAACATGCGGACTTCCAGATATTGAAATTGGTAATTTCGTGTGGTTCGACAAAAATAATAATGGTATCCAAGATGCTGATGAAACAGGATTAGGTGGAGTAGAGATCACTTTGATGGACAAAGATTGTAATATTATTGCAGTTACGACCACAGACAGCAGAGGTAATTACGTATTTAATAAAACTAATGTATCCGGAGGCATAGATGCTGATGCTACTTATTTTATTGGAATTGGTAAAGTAAATATTGACACCGAAACTGGAAATTATCTTATAAATGGGGAATATTATTCACGCACATTGTCTTTAGTTGATTTTTCAAATGTCAATAGTGATGCAAATGTAACAACTTGTAAATCAGGTCTTATAGAAGTAAGTGTTAAAAATACTTCACATAATTTTGATATTGGATTAAGACCTGAAGGCGACTGTGGTCTTAAAATTTCAAAGGTTGTACTAAATTCAGGTGTAGTATCAAAGACTGACTTGATTAGATTCCAAATTTCAGTTTTGAATAACGGAAGTAGTGCCTTGTCTGAAGTAAATATTTCTGATAAATTGCCTACTGGTTATGTTTTTGATAGTAGTTTAAATCCTGGTTGGGTTAATGATAGTGGTGTATTAAAGTATTCATTTACATCTAAACTTATTCCTGGACAAACAGCTTCTACGATTCTTAATCTTAATTTTGACCTTAAAGCAAATTATATTCAATATGAAAATGAAGTTCACATTATAAGTGCAAAGGATGCAACAGGTAAAAATATTGAGAATATTACATCTTGTTTCTTGATAGCTGAAAATGGCTTTAGTTCTGATTCACCTATCGTATGTGATTTGGCACTGATGCATAAGGCAGAGCAATCTCAGCTTACTTATCCAAATAGAAGTATAAATTTTGTAACAACCATCTGTAATCAAGGTACTCAAGAAGCAGCCTCTTTCCAAATTACAGATTATCTTAATCCTGAATTGGATTTCGATCCTGCAAAAAATCCTGGTTGGGTTATTAGCCAAGATCTTACTCAATTGACTTATGATGAATTGAAACCATTGGCTTCTGGTGAATGCAGAAATTATGCTTTGCACCTCAGTATAAAAGATAGTTATACTAGTGCAAATATTATAAATTACGCAGAGATTTCAAATGGGGCTTGTGTCAATGTTAAAGAAAATGCGGATATTGATTCAACACCAGATACAAATAAAGAGAATGATAAAGGAGGCCAGCCCAATACCGCCAATGACAACAATATCGAAGATAATGGAACAGATGATGAAGATGACCATGATCCTGCTACTGTTAATCTGAATTTATATGACCTTTCACTAACGAAAACAGTTAAAACTAGACGTGCAGCAGCTGGAGATGTTGTTGTTTTTGATTTGACAATTAGAAATAACGGTCAGGCTCCTGTTTCTGGTGTTACAGTTGTGGATTATGTTCCCAAAACGACAGATCTTGTGGATCCAACATGGAATTCAGTCAATGGTAATGCTGTAAAAGGAATTTCTTTCCCTGGAAATCTTCTACCAGGACAGTCTTATACAACGACATGTTCATTGAAAATTCATACCAACGTTAAGCATCCTGCAACAATCTATAATACTGCTGAAATAACAGAGATATTTGATCTAAGTGGAAATGATGTTTCTGAAATACCAGCTGGACTTCCAGAAGGAAATGAAGATGCAGGTCCTTCTTTAAGCGAAATTACAGCAGATGATAAATCTACAGTGTATGTAGTTTTGATTTGCCCTGCCGAATATGAACCGTGCAGTGATTGCCGAGCTGCAACTACTCCGACTAACGGTCAGTTTATAGTGCAGTTGAAAATTGCAAGTAAAGCAGACGAACACTGGTATGTAGAGTCGTCTGTAGGATTATATGATACATTGAGTCCTTTTCCACCAGCTGCACCTACACCATTGGCTAATGGGTTTGGCTTAGCAGAAGTAGCTCATGAACACGATGGAGCAAGTTATTATTTGCTCAAAGCTATTCACCTCGATAAGAAAGGGTTTTCAGTAAGATTACGAAATGAATTTGGTGACTTGGAGACAGTAACTGCTGCACCAACCACTTGCTCTTTTGAAAGATTAGATTTATCTGGCCCACAGTCTATGTGCATAGGTGGTGTGGCTACATATACAGCAGATTCTAACGTGCCTGGTGTCACTTATACATGGTCGATAGATGGTGTTGTTGTACCAGGAGTTACAGGAGATGAATTGGTACAAGATTGGACCGGCTTTACCGTTGGTAATCATACAGTTACTGTAGCGGCAACGCCAGGATGTATTGCACCTTCAGAATTGACAGTTGCAATAGGAGAGCCTGATAATAGTGCCATTGCTTGTGTGGGTGACTTTAATGTCTCTTTGGATGGCAATTGTTCTGTAATTATCACACCTTCTATGATGGCCGCAGGTAGCCTGAATCCATTATCTCCATATGTTGTAATGCTTACTGATGCTCATGGTAATCTAATACCAAATGCAACGCTTACAGCAGAACATGCAGGTACAAAGGTTATGGCAAAGCTTATCGAAAGTTGTGGTGGAAATTCATGTTGGTCCACAATAACGGTAGAAGATAAAATGGCTCCAACATCTACATGTAGTGACATTATTTTGCCATGCTATAAATTGGATGAATACGAAGGACCTTTCGAAGGTGACAATTGTAATGGACCAGTTACAAATGTAATTGTTAGCGAAAATATCTCTGTTTTGTCTTGTAATGATGAATATGTAAAATATATAGATAGAGTATATCAGGCGACGGATCAATTTGGAAATAAATCAGCGCTCTGCAATATGAGAATTTCTCTTGAAAGACCTGATTTTGATTTGATTAAGATGCCACCAAGTTATTTGATG
>CALFYH010000067.1 GCA_937952155.1 uncultured Saprospiraceae bacterium | reverse complement strand
CTTTATAACATCGAGACGTTTCTTTATAACATCACGACATTTCTTTGAAACATCGTGACGTTTCTTTATAACATCGAGACGTTTCTTTATAACATCACGACATTTCTTTGAAACATCGAGACGTTTCTTTGTAACGCTTAAAGTTTTTTTTGTCCAAATCATTTAAATAATTTATTATGCCTTCTCAGAAGGATTATCCAGCAACCATTTCATCTTTTTTCGACGTATATTTTGCTAAAATAATCCGTCTTTAAGTCTATGATAATTTTTTTATTGAGTAAAAATTAGTTGTAAGTAACCATATATTCCATTTTTTAATGGCCAATATTTTGTTTTCAAATATAATTCATTCGGTTTTGCTATCATGAGAGGCATAGGATCTTACGATAATGTGGTCATGTGTATATTTAATTATGAATTTTGGATTATCAATATTTAGATTGTACATAAAAAATAATACTTTTATGCTAAATTGGTAATACTATTTCATGGACTGGATCGAAAGGATAAAATCTGACCCTGATAAAACCTTGACGATACTTTATAAAGATTTAAAAAATGATACTATACAGTGGATAAAAAAGGAGTTTGGCTTGCAATCTGAAGATGCAGATGAAATTTTTCAAACGAGTATTGTGTTATTGTATGATAATGTGGTGTCTGGTAAATTGACGCTGCTAACATCGCATATCAAAACTTATATTTTTTCTATCATCAAAAATAAAATCATTCAGCTCAAACGTGAGAATAATAGAATTGCTTCCTACGATGCATCAGAAATAATGCTTGGTGTCATCGATGAAGAATATCAAGAAATAGCACAAGAAGACCTAATAAAAGCAAATGCAGCATTGTTCAAATTGGGTGAGCCATGTAAGTCTTTGTTGGAATTATCTTATTATCAACAAATGAAACTGGATGATATAACGTTATTATTGGGCTATAAAAATAATGACACCACAAAAAATTTAAAATATAAGTGTATGAAAAGGTTACAAAAAATATTTTTTGAATAAATAAGTATAAGCATTATTTTAAATGGATGATTTTAATATACGTATCTTCGAAACATATCTTGCTGGACATCTTTCAGAATCAGATAAACTTGAGTTTGAGTCACGTTTGATATCTGATAAGACATTTGCCAAAGATTTTGAAAGTTTTAAGATTTTGCAAGCAGGCATACGTTTGCAGGCAATGCAAACCAAACTTGCCGCGTTGAAGGCGAATATTAAAAATGATGGTGATAAAGCTGATGTTATAAAACCAACATCTAATAAAAATTATTGGACTTGGTCATTGGTTTCCATTTTGGCTTTGGGAGTTTTGGGTTATTTAATTTTTACTAAAACAATGTCGGTTACTAAACAAGGTAAAGCAACACAAGAGCAGGTGATTAATCTGGATTCTTTAGATCAAACAACATCTTCCAACGTTAAGCAACCAGAAATACTGCCTGTTGTAGATACTAACGAAACAATAAATAAAATTTTGAAAACTAAAAATGACATTGAAAAATCCGAACCGTCAAAACCGCAAAAACCGATAAAAAAGGATGAGCTTATTGCTGACCGTGAAAGTAAAAAAATTACAAGAAAGGATGTTATGATACTGTACAGTGCTATCATGAGAGATGAAGGAACCGAATCTTCTGATTATTCGAAGGCTGTGGAATTGTATAGGGATAGTGCTTATAAAGAAGCGCTGGAGTTGGTAATCAATAATAAAAAAGATGAAAAAAGCCAATATTTGGCAGCACATTGTTATTTGCTCTTAGGGGAAAGCGACAAAGCAATATCAATGTTCAAATCCTTCGTTGACAATGATTTTTCTTCATTTCATGAGACATCAAAATGGTATTATGTGCTAGCCCTTTATAGTGGATTACCTGCCACCAAAAGTGAATTGATAAAAGCTATAGAATTGGTAAAGGACAATCCAGAATACCAAAATAAATTGAAGAAAATCCAAGAAGATATATAGGATTTAATTAATTCATGACTCTGAATGCGGCCCATTTTTCAGGACCATATTTATTTCGTAATGCCTTTTTTGCCTTTCTCATCGCTTCATTTGCGTCTTTTGTGATAAGGTAATGCGTATAAAAATGGTCGCAGAGTTCTACAGTGACATCATCGGGGATAGACCATAAGGTTGCCACCACTTTTTGTGCACCAGCTTTTTTGAATGCATTGGCAACGCTGGCATTTCCCAAGCCAGGTAAGAAATACCCTTGACCTGTATTGCAAGCTGATAAAAATACCAGCTCTTTTTCTTTCATATCAATGTCTATAATGTCGAGCGCAGTTAGCTTTTGGTCTTCTAACTGTTTATCTTTTGCTAAGATCAACTGTGCATCTAGATTTGTCCTAAAGTAGTTGGACAACTTTACATCTGCTTTTTCTATAAGTCCGTGTGTGGAAATGTGTACAGAAGAGATTTTTTGATCTTCGAGCAATTGCATCACTTGCAATTTAGTAGCATCACAAGAAGATAAAACAACATTTTGATAACTCGCTTTTGTCAACTTTGCTGAAATGGTGTCAATTTCTCGTTTTGAGCCAGGTAAATAGGTCAAAGTCGATCTTGATTTTTGGGATACTTCATTTACAGCAATAGCCTGATCACTATTATTACAATTATAATTTATACCACCAATGAGTGCAAATTGATTGCCTTCAAGTTTATTTTGTTGCGATTTTTTAAAAATAATTGTTTGAATTCACCAAATAGGATTAAATAAAATAACTAAAGAGTA
>CALFYH010000066.1 GCA_937952155.1 uncultured Saprospiraceae bacterium | reverse complement strand
GCCTGCTTAATTTGTTGGGCTTTTACTTTAAAATCTTCTTCAATGCCTGCACTTACGACGACAGGATTGCCTCCAGCAAATTTTACTATTTCTACGTATGACACCCAATATGGCCCAAGAATAATCGCTTCATCACCTTCATTGAGTGTAGCTAGGCAAATATTGGCAATGCATTGTTTTGCACCATTTGATACTACGATTTGTGAGGGCTTAAAATCTAGATTGTTTTCGCTTTTGAACTTATCACAAATGGCATTCCTTAGATCCATTGTGCCAGGTACAGGAGTATATTTGGTATTCCCTTTTTTCAAGGCACTGTAAGCAGCTTCTTTTATAAATTCCGGTGTGTCAAAATCTGGTTCTCCTAAGCTAAGGCTGATTACGTTTACACCTTTGGCGGCTAAATCTCTTGATTTTTGAGCCATTCTTATGGTGGCTGATTCTTCCATTGCCTGTACTTTGGCAGCTATCATTCTTGATGGGTCAATACTCATATTTATCTTGCTTTTTGCTATTCAAATTCTAAGAGCACAAAGATAATCAAATTTAAATAGGGAACAATTCGACCATCATTTTATTATTTATTAGTTCGAGTAGCTACATTTGCTTATTATTTTTTTTACATACTATAATCCTTCTAAATGAATGCCTATATTTTTCTTTCTGACTTGCTAAAGGCTAATGCCGATGCATCTTATGCACTTGCCATGGCAAGATATATGAAAAACCAATTTGAATTTTATGGTGTGAGTGCCACTAAAAGAAAAGAGATATATTTAGCATATAAAGCCAATTTTAAATTACAAGTTGATAACAATGAATTTTGGGAACTAATAGAAAAGCTTTGGGATGATTCGCATAGAGAATGCCAATATTTAGCTGTAGATATTTTGAGAAATGTATCAAAAAAATTGACATCAGCACATTTACCATATCTCGAGAAGCTGATTGTAAATAAATCGTGGTGGGACAGCGTTGATGGTATAGCGCCATCATTGGTTGGCCCAATTTTGCTTAAAGAGCCAAAGCAAATTCCCAATTATATTCTCAAATGGATAGATAGCGACAGTTTGTGGCTACAAAGATCTGCCATCATTTTTCAGTTAAAATATAAAGAGAAGACCGATTGGGATTTGTTGTGCCATGCTATTTTGGCTCATGATGTATCCAAGGAGTTTTTTATTCGCAAAGCGCAAGGCTGGGCATTGAGGCAATATGCTGACCTGAATCCTACTCGAGTTTTCGAATTTATACAAGCAAACCCGCAACTTTCAGGTTTGACCAAAAAAGAAGCGCTGAGGAAATTGAAATTAGATAGTTGATTGAAACAAAAAGACAAGAGATGTAACTCCATCGTTTATTGGTGCATAATGAGATGTTTTGATTTAAAATAAGAAGTAATGTTTTATCAAAATGTGATACGTTAATCAATTTTAATTGTAATTTTCACAAAAGTGAACTTTTCTATTTTTTAATAAGTTTAACTAGTAAACAAAAAATCATGTCGATTATAAAAATGCCACTGCTATTTATAGGCTCCAAAGGCGAGAAACATTTATACACTTTATATGATTCTGGAGCTAATTTATCTTGTATTCATCCTGATGTACTCGAAGGATTGGAGGTACCTGTTTCATTGGGACGACCGAGATTGGTAGGTACAGCTTCTGAAGGTCATTACATTGAAGTAAGTCAAAGAGTAAGTTTAGATTTTTATATGGATGATATTTTATTGTCTGACGAATTTTTGGTGATCCCAGGACTTAGCGAAGAAGCAATAATAGGAGCTGCAACTATGCAGAAATGGCGTATTAAACTCGATTTTGAACACGACAAAGCTATCGTGGATCCAAAGGTTGCGAAAATGCAACTGGTGTGATAGTTATTTTTAAAGTTTTAGAAGTGTGGTAGTGGTTCATGAAAAAAAATGTTGGAGATAAACCTGCATAGAAATTGCAATTACTTAAAAGCACCTTGTGAAACTTTAGTTATTCATGCAACGTTTATACTTTTGATATTTAATAAAAATAGTTAGTCATGCAAACAACATATCATTTATCATCTGCAGAAGAATTAACATCAGATATTTTTGATGCTATAAAAGCCACCTACAAATCTAAACCTATAACCATTATTGTTGAAGAGAACGAAGATGATTTTGATCTAACATTTGAGATGAAAATGATTTTAGATGAACGGTTAAGTGAGGAAAAACCTTTATATATTACAGCAGAAGAATCCATCCAAAAGCTGGAAGAAAAATATGGCATATAAAGTTTTAGTTCAATCTTCGTGCACAAAAAGAGATTGATGAATCAATAAATTTTTATGACCTTTATAGCGACGTGGCTCCAATCAATTTTGTAATGGCTATAAAAAATGCCTATGGCTGCTTGGAGCAAAATCCTTTCTATCGGATAAGATATAAAAATGTTCGAGCTATCAAACTTCGAAGATTTCCGTTTAATTTATATTTCACTGTAAATGAAGAACAAGGTTTAGTTACTGTCCTTTCTTGTTTTCATAATAAAAGGAGTCCAAAAAAGAGGCCCAATACATAGTTTAGAGTAAGTAACTTATACAAACGATAAATAACAAATGCCAAACAAGCATTTAATCTTATTTGGCATTCATACAAGTGGTCTCAACGGGAATCGAACCCATATCTAAAGTTTAGGAAACTTCTATTCTATCCGTTGAACTATGAGACCTAGCTTTGAATTGGAACCAGCCTTTTCGGCTAAAGTGCCGCAAAAATAATAAATATTTTGACTCTTTTGGAAATATATTTTAAATTTTCAAGAGGCATTTTTTGTGATTCTCTTTAGCTTTCATGTATATTTAATTCGATTTTATCCCAAAATTTTAACCGAAAATTGCTATATTTGCGGTTTAATTTTAATGTTTTGATCAAGAGACAAGTACTGGCTCATTTGCCAACAGATTGGGGAGATTTTGATATGTACGCATATGCTGAAAATTCTGATCAAATGCAGCCTCATCTGGCATTGGTAAACAAAAATACGGATTTGTCTGGGACGGTATCTGTACGTATTCACTCTGAGTGCCTTACAGGTGATCTTTTTCGTTCCAAAAGATGTGATTGCGGTGCACAGCTTGAAGCTTCGCTACAGATGATCAAAAAAGATGGTGGTTTACTTATTTACTTGAGACAAGAAGGTAGAGGCATTGGACTTATCAACAAACTCAAAGCTTACAACCTGCAAGATAAAGGGATGGATACCATTGAAGCGAATGTCCATTTGGGCTTTGAGCCTGACGAACGCGACTTCGAAATAGCCATCGACATCTTGCGAGATCTCAAGATTAAAAGGATCAATTTAATGACCAATAATCCCGAAAAATTGGCGGCTATTGGCAATTCAGAAATAAAACTCAGCAGTCGTATTCCCATCATCATTCCTTCAGGAAAAGAAAATGATGCCTATCTTAAGGTAAAACAAAAAATGATGGGCCATTTGCTAACCTAATATCCAAAGACTAAAATGAATATCGAAGAATTTACGGTGTATTGTCTGAATAAAAAAGGGGTAGAGGAGTCATTCCCTTTTGGCGGTGATACCTTGGTATTCAAGGTTATGGGCAAAATTTTCGCCTTGACGGGGCTGGAAAGTACACCTTGTACCGTAAATCTCAAATGTACACCGGACTGGGCCATTACATTGCGTGAAGAATATGAGATCGGAAGAGCGTCGTGTA
>CALFYH010000065.1 GCA_937952155.1 uncultured Saprospiraceae bacterium | reverse complement strand
AATAACCTTTATAGTGCAATGAAAGAGTATTGTTTGCTTCAGGTTTTGGTCCTGTACCGCCATCTTGTACATAGACAAAAACACCTAATGTATCCTTAACCACGATACCATTTTGTTTAACATAATTTGAAATTTCTGTGTATTCATCTTCATTGTCTCCTCCAAAGCAGGATAAAAACAATAAACATAAACCACAAAACAAAACCGTTAAACTTTGCCTCAATGGAGTATTTTATTTAAAATTGATCAATTCAATATCGAAAACCAAAACGGCATTGGCTCTGCCTGGTGTGGACGCACTTCCATATGCTAATTTGGATGGAATAAGCAATTTACCTTTGCCGCCAATCCCAAACTTTGGAATGCCAATTTGCCATCCTTGGATAAAATTAAATAAGTGAATATATTGAGATTCATTTGACGAATCAAAGACTTCTCCATCCAAGAAGTATCCACTATATTTTATTTTTATTTCATTCGTGATTTTGGGTTTTTCTGCGCCACCTGGCACATCAATGATATAGTACACACCTTGAGGTGTTTTTTCGGCAGTAAGATTTTTTTCCTTTAGGTAATTTTCGATTAGCTGAATATCTTTTGCAAACTGGTCGGCTACATCATCACTATCACTATTGCATGATAGAAAACCTAGCGATAGGGTACATGATAGAATGAATAATAGATGCTTCATAAAATAAATGTATTTATAAGATTGAACCACAAAGATGAAACACTAAGCGATATAAAGCAAAAAAACTGGAAAAAATCACTTATAACTCGTCACCACGCAACTTTCTGTATCTTTGTCGGGCTTCAAATGCAAAAGTACTTGCACTATAATCAGTAAATATCTTTTCGTACAAAACCTTAGCTTTTTCAGGTTCATTAAGCTTAGTTTCATATAATTCTGCCAATTCATATATTGCATTGTCAGCCTTAATTTCGGTTGGAAATTTTTCTATGATGGTATTGTACATTGAGATCATTTCGTCTGTTTTTCGCAGCTTACGGTAGATCTGTGCCTTGGTATATAAGACATCATCATCTAGACTATGCTCAGGAAAAAGTATTTTTATCGAATCAAGTTTAGCAATGGCTTCTGCGTATTTATTTTGGAATGCCAACAAATCTGCCTGAGCAAACATTTGCAATGTCACTTCTGTAGTATCCATTCCAAGATTATCCAATATAAAGACAGACATATCTATCGCGTCATTGGAAATCAACTTTGATGTGGCGCCTTTGAGAATTTTGAATTGCTCTTGAGCCCATTCAAAATCACCAGCATAATAGGATAATTTTGCATTTCGATATCTGGCATTTTCTCCAGTTTGACCTTCTTTAAAATCCTTATCTACCTGACTGAAAAGTAAACTGGCTTCCCATCGGTCTCCATTCATCAAATAATAATCTCCAAGAGAAAGCTTGGCTTGTGCAATGACTTCTGGATGTAGCCCACCGAATTGACGAAGCTCTTCGAGGATCATGATTGCCGTATCGAGTTCGTTTACATAAAGTGCTTCAAAGTCGGCAAACTCTTGCATCAATGGAGCAGTTTGTGTATTTCTACCCGTTTCGTCAAGGAATGATTTATATTCTGCTTTTAAGGCAAATAAATCTTCTTTTGAATAGTTGAAATTTTGAGTAACCTTGGCTTTTTTACTGTTGAGCAATCCTCTTTTGGCATCTAGATAATAACTTGTATTTCTACCATGATTTGTTACTATATAATAATAAGCATCTATTGCATTATTATAATCCTTATCATTAAAAATTAATTCCGCCAAGGTATATACTCTTGCCCCATTTTCTTCAAATTGGCGGTCCAATGCTTTCGCCTGTCTTAGCGCTTTGTCGTATTCCTTTTTTTGGATAAAAGTCCATTGCAATAATTCTCCAAAATGTGGTATATCTGGTTTTTCTTGAATTTTCTGATACAACTGTTTTTGGAGTTCTGTGTAATCATCCGCAGTAATATACCGTTGAAGACTTGTCTGAGTATTAAAGCTATTTGCTTCTTTTTCTACAGATATCAGATAACACTTTATCATATTTTTTGTGTCACCTTGCCTTCTGTATAAGTCTGCCAAATAATAAACATAAAGATTTTCCACATTAGATAGCTTTTCACCTTTTTTGTATGTTTCTATTGCAAAATCATATTTTGCCAGATTTGTAAAAGCACTGGCTAGATTTGTGATATTAGAAGGATCAGGATTTAAATTGTCTATAGCCTTTTTGTATTCATCATTTGCTTTGTCTGGGAACCCAAGTCTTTCAAGTAGATTTCCATTGGTCACATATAATGATACATCTGATGGGTTCTTTTTTATCTCAGATTCTATGATATCTTTTGCATTGTTGTAATCTTTTAAGTCCAATAGACACTGGATATAGAGATTGAAATATGACTTATTTCCTGGACTTTCTTTGTAGAGTGCTTCGTAAAGATGGGCAGCCTTTTCGTATTCACCCGAATTGTAATATTCATTGGCAAGCTTGTATTTTTGCTGACCAAAAGCTGCCAATGTGATTATGGAAAGGCAGGTTAATACAAACAATTTTCTTAACCAAATCTGAGACATAAAAACTTTACTTTTATAAATAACCAAAAACAAAACAAAAGTAGATTAAATAAAGTTTCGCCCACGCTATAAATGTATTAATTACTTTTTTGGATTAAATAATGAAGAATACAAACAAAAACAATTATTACATTAAAAAAATTCATAATTTATAAGTTTGGCATAATCTTTGTTTTATAAATAATAACAGTAAATTTTAAGTTCGGGGTCCTATCCCAAAAACGTGACCTTTTTTTCATCGAATAAAAAATTTGCCATGAAATTCAAATCTCTATCCGTTTTGTTGCTTACTTCTGTATTGACAATAAGTGCAGCAACGATCTCAATGCTTAGCAAATATACAGCAACCACTGTATCTAAGCAAAATGCGGGTTCCCATTCCAAAAACAGTAATGTATTGGTTCCTGAGTCTATCAATTGTCCAGGACCAATTGTCTTAACAGCTGATGTCAACTGTATGGCAGAAGTAATTGTGCAAACGCCAATCTCGACCTGTGGCAATATCACATTTATGTCCTATACATTGCCCAATGGTGGAGGAACTGTGGTATTGAGTTCTCCATATCCAACATCTATTAATCTTGGGCTTTGGACTTATGGGATTTATAAGTTGGCTTGGACGGTAAATGATGATTGTCCACCGCTACCTACAAGTGCTACATGTCTTCAATTGATTGTAATCGATGATGAAGATCCAGTAATAACTTGTCCCGATGATATATCTGTAGGAAATTCAGAAGATGGTCGCAGAAGTGGAAACAGGATGATGTTTACACCTGTTACTGTAGGTCAACCAACAGCTACCGACAATTGTACGCCTGATGCTGATATTACCTTTACGCATGATTCTCCTTATAGCACAGATCCAAATGATGCCAGCGGTGATTACCCGTTAGGCACTACTGTCGTTTGCTGGACGGCAACAGATATGAGCGGAAATACAGATTCTTGTTGTATGAACATCACGGTTTTTGATAATACACCTCCAGCGATAAGTTGCCCAGATACACTGACAGTACCTTGTGAAGCTCCGACACCATTCCAGTATTATGCACAGTTTTTGACAGCTGGAGGTAGCGCTACCGATGAAACAGAATTAGATACATCAAGCTTTATGTTTGTAATTGATTCCATTTCAAATATGACTTGTACTAACAAAAAAACCATAAGAAGATTTTACAAGATCGGTGATACAAATGGAAATATGGATACCTGTTTTCAAGTGATTTTGGTAAATGACAATATAGCGCCAACAGCTCTTTGTAAAGATATCACTGTCAATCTCGAATCCAACGGAATGGTCTCTATCGATGCTGAAGATCTTGATAATGGCAGTACGGATAATTGTGGTGGCGACTTGACATTTAGTTCAAATGGAAATTTGTTTTTTGGTTGTAATGATGTAGCTGCTGGAGGAAAAGTAAATGTTGTACTAATTGTTACGGATGAATGTGGCAATAGTGCTACTTGTACCTCTGTAGTAATGGTAATGGATGTCACTCCGCCAACGATTAACTGTCCTTCAAACGTGACTGTAAATACCATTAATAATGTATGTTATGCTACAAATGTAAGTCTTGGTACAGCTACAACATCAGATAATTGCTTACCCATGAATCCAGCAATACCTTCACTTGGAGGCGTAACTGTAACTTCTACTACACAATTTCCAATAGGTACAAACACCGTAATATGGACTGTAACAGATGGAAGCGGAAATACAGCAACTTGTAGCCAGACAGTCGTCGTAAATGATGGTCAAAATCCTACTATTGTTTGTCCTTCAGCAGTTATTGTGAATACAAATTCAGGAGTTTGCTATGCTACAAATGTAAGCCTTGGTACACCTACTACATCGGATAATTGTGGTGTACAAAGCACAGTTTCTACATTGGGAGGAAACGTAATCACAAGTAGTACCCAATTCCCTGAAGGAAATAGTTCCGTCATTTGGACTGTAACAGACCTTAGCGGTAATACTGCCACTTGTAGCCAGATTATCACTGTAAACGACAATCAAAATCCAAGTATCACATGTCCTGCTGGAATTACAGTAAGTGCCAATAATAATCAGTGTTATGCAACCAATGTAAGTTTGGGTACTCCAGGATCTACATCTGATAATTGTGGTGTACAAAGTACGGTTGCCGCTTTAGGTGGATCGACAGTGACAAGTTCGACACAATTTCCAGTAGGTACAAATGTGGTAACATGGACAGTGACTGATATAAACGGACTTACAGCGACATGTACTCAAACCGTAGTAATAAGAGATACCCAAAATCCTTCAATTACTTGTCCTTCAAATCAGGAAGCAGGACTTAATCAAAATTGTGCGTTGATAGTTCCTGATTTTACAGCATTGGTGACTAAATCTGATAATTGTCCCAATACAACAATTACACAATCTCCAGTACTTGGCACAGTGATTTCATCTTCACATAATCAGACGCATACGGTTACATTTACAGTAACGGACAATGCAGGAAATACCGCAACATGTTCAATAACAGTAACAGCTAAAGACAGATTAGGCCCAGATATCGTGTGTAAACAACCAAGAATCATTTCAATAAGTGACGAACCTGAATTACCAGCTTCATCTTTTATATCGGCGGCATCGGACAATTGTGGAGGAACATTGACATACACTGCAAGACGCATGGAAAATGTATGTGGAGGCACTGTGCCTGATGACTTCGGAAATTATGTCAATTTTTGTTGTGATGATGTAAATGATACAATAACTATCATAATAAGAGTGACGGATGCAAGAGGTAACTATACTGATTGTATGACATCAGTTATCGTTCATGATAATTTACTACCAGCTATCATTACACCATTGCCTGACGTGAGTGTAAGTTGTGAGTATGCTCTAAACATAAATAATCTTAGTGCATTCGGAACCTTTGTAGCTTCTGGCACAACACGTCAGAATATTGTAATCAATGATCCTAATTCATTCTATCCACCTTCAGGTATTGCTGGTCAGGATGGAGTTTATAACGATAACTGTCCAGGATCAACCGTAAGTGTGTCTGTAAGAAATATGCTCACTATGTGTCAAACAGGCCAAATCAAACGGGATTTTGTAGTTACGGACGGAAGTGGAAATACAGCTACATACACACAGACAATTTATGTAATTGATGTAGATAAATTTGATGCAAGTGATATTACATGGCCTGCTTTGAATGTTAATTTTAATGATTGTAATGTGAGCAATCCACCTGCATCCATCACTGGTGCTCCTGTAATCAATAATGACAAATGCAGTCAGGCAGCAGCAACTTATACAGATATGACTTTTGCTCATCCTACACATTGTAAATATATCAGACGTACTTGGACTGTTTTGGACTGGTGTCAATATCAGACCAATGTTCCTAATAGCCCAGGCAAATGGACTTTTGTACAGAATATTTATATTGTAAATACGGTACCACCAACAATCGGTAATAAAGTTTGTCGTGATACTATTATTTGCACAGGCAATGGTTGTGATGTTAACGTCACATTTAATGCTACAGGTACTGACGATTGTCTTCCGGTTCAGATCACTTGGTCCTACAAAATAGATATCAATGATAATGGCGGTACACCAGAATTTACAGGAACAAGTGCAAGCGTCACAAGGACTTATCCAATGGGAACACACAGACTCACTTGGGAAGCAAAAGATGGATGTAGCAATATTTCTACCTGTTCATTTAGATTTACAGTGAAAGATTGTAAGGCACCAGCAGCAGTGGCTATGCAAGGATTGGCAATAAATCTGACAGCACCAATGGCTATGGCCGAAATATGGGCTTCTGATTTTAACAATCTAAGTTCTGACAACTGTACTCCTGCTAACCAACTGAAATTCTCATTTTCTCAAAATGTAAATGACAGAAACAGGATCTTCACATGTGATAGCTTAGGTCAAAGAAGAATAGAATTTTGGGTAACGGATCTAGCTGGTAATCAATCAAAAACCATAACATTTATTACCGTTCAAGACAATCACAATTTATGTGGCAATAATGGTCGAATCCTAATCTCTGGTAAGGTATATACCGAAGAAGGAGCTAAACTTGCAGAAGCCAAAATCAAACTTGATGGCGGAGAGACAGAAGGAAGTTTTATGACGGATAATGAAGGTGGATATAATTTTGGCAACCTTGCGATGTACAACGATTATCAGTTGGTTCCCGAAAAAAATGATAATCACCTGGAAGGAATAAGTACCATCGACCTTGTATTGATCCAAAGACATATCTTAGGTATAAAACCATTAGATTCACCTTATAAATTGATTGCGGCTGATGCCAATAACAGTAAATCTATAAGTGCTGCAGACATCGTCGAACTTCGAAAATTAATCCTTGGTCTTAGCAACAAATTGAGTAGCAATACATCTTGGAGATTTGTTGATGCAGCCTATAAATTTAATGATCCAGCTGCGCCATGGCCTTTTGCTGAATTTTTAAAATATGAATCTCTTGAATCTAATATGGTAGCATCTGATTTCGTCGCGGTAAAAGTAGGTGATGTCAATGGTACTGTTTCTGAAAATATCATTGGCAAAACTACTAACAGAAATAATGACAAGACTACCATATGGATAAAGGATGAGATGCTTAATGCTGGATCATTGGTAAATATTCCAGTAAATATTGAATGCACAGAGACTCTTGTAGGATTGCAATGGACTTTTGAGTTGGGCGCAGGATTACATTACCATGGTATAGAAGCGGATGGATTGCGATTGAAAAATGATAATTTTGCTGAAGTTACCAGAAACGGAAAACGATACGTAACAATATCATATGATGATTTGGCTGGATTCAAACTGGATGAAAATAAAGCCATGTTTAATCTGATAGTCAAAGCCGATAAATCATCCATGTTGAGTAATGTTCTGACCTTATCCAATGTCGTTACGCCATCGTATGCGTACAATGCGGATTTGACCCAGTCTGACCTTCGACTTGATTTCAGATCTGGCACATCAGAAGTAGCTTCCTATGTATCTCAAAATCAACCAAATCCGTTTAAGGATGAGACCAATGTAACGATATACAAGAAAGCAGAAGGAAATACCAATATTAGCATTTATGATGCGAAAGGATCAGCAGTGTACAGTCAATCTGTATTCATGTCTGCTGGACTCAATAACATAAATATTAATCAAAGCCAATTAGGTGATAGATTGGGAGTATTTTTTGTGAAAATAAAAGACAATGACCTTAATGAAGTCATAAAAATACTGAGATTAGAATAATAGATAAAAAAGGGTCGGAATGTTTCTGACCCTTTTTGTTTGGATTACCTTGTGAATTCTGGACTTTTTGTCAGTATATTTGTATTTTTAGTGTCAATTTGGCTTAAAAATCAACTTGGTAAAAGGTTTGATATATATTGACTAAAATCAAATAATAATACAATAAACCATATGACATACGATAATTTTACTGTAAATGCACAGGAAGCTATTTTAAAATCACAACAATTAGCTGGATCGCTGGATCAACAAGGAGTAGATACTGTCCATCTCATCAAGGGAATCATGGACACAGATCCCAAACTTGCTGAGTTTTTATTGAGCAAAATGGGAGTTAATATCGCTATGTTGAAACGCGATATCAATGTAGAACTAGAGAAATTTCCAAAGGTAGAAGGTGGCGATAAACAATATCTTACAAATGACGCAAATAAAGCATTGGCTACAGCCAAAAAATTGTTAAAGGATTTCGGTGATGAATTCATAACAATCGAACTCATGCTTATGGGCATCATCATGGGCGATGATAAGGCTGCTACCTTGTTGAAGAATCAAGGTGCAACAGCTGATAAGATGAAAATTGCGATCAACGAACTGCGTAAAGGTCGAAAAGTAACAGATCAAAATGCTGAAAATCAATATAATTCTCTTAAAAAATTTGCCGTTGACCTCAATGAAAGAGCAGAAAGCGGCAAACTCGATCCCATCATCGGGCGAGATGAAGAGATAAGGAGAATTTTACATATTCTGTCCCGAAGAAAGAAAAACAATCCGATTCTGCTCGGAGATCCTGGTGTTGGTAAAACAGCCATTATCGAAGGGATTGCATGGCGGATAGTACAGCAAGATGTGCCTGAAAATCTAAAAACCAAAAAGATTTATACCTTGGATATGGCTGCCTTGGTGGCTGGTGCCAAATATAAAGGTGAGTTCGAAGAGCGATTAAAAGCCGTGATCAATGAGGTCATCGCATCTAATGGTGAAGTCATCCTCTTTATTGATGAAATTCACACACTCATAGGAACAGGCGGAGGACAAGGAGCCATGGATGCTGCCAATATCTTGAAACCTGCTTTAGCAAGAGGAGAGCTAAGGACTATTGGTGCGACAACATTGGACGAATATCAGAAATATTTTGAGAATGATAAAGCACTTGTCAGGAGATTTCAGACGGTAAATATAGACGAGCCATCTGTAGAAGATACGATCTCTATTTTGCGTGGTATCCAAGAAAAATACGAAGTATATCACAAAATTGGCATTCTGGACGAAGCCCTTATCGCAGCTGCTGAGTTGTCTCACAGATACATTTCTGAGCGTAAATTGCCCGATAAAGCCATCGATCTTATAGATGAAGCTGCAGCAAAATTGAGATTGGAACTTGATTCTGTTCCTGAAGATGTGGACGAACTCGACAGAAAGGTACGCCAATTGGAGATAGAACGCGAATTTATCAAAAAAGAAAATGATGAAAAGAAGCTCAAAGTCATCACAGAACAGATAGCCAATGCCAAAGAAAAATTGGATTCAATAAGAGCAGCATGGCAATCGGAAAAGGAAATCGTCGATACTATCCAAAATATAAGGAAGCAAATCGAGCAACTTGAATACGAAGCCCAGAAAGCAGAGCGTGAAAGTGACTTCGAAAAGGTTGCAAAAATCCGATATGGTGATCTTAAAGAAAAAGAAGCCCAACTCAAAGTGGCCAATGAAAAGTTGGAACAATTGCCTGAAGATAGCAGGTTTACAAACGAAATGGTAACTGCTAATGATATCGCTGATGTGATCAGTAAGTGGACAGGAATTCCAGTTTCTAAAATGCTTCAAAGTGAAAAGACGAAATTATTATCACTGGAAGAAGAAATTGGCAAGCGACTTATCGGCCAAAAAGAAGCTGTCGTAGCCGTAGCAGACGCTGTCCGTAGGAGTAGAGCTGGATTGCAAGATGAAAAAAAGCCAATTGGATCATTCATATTTTTAGGCCCAACTGGTGTAGGAAAAACGGAGTTGGCAAAAGCATTGGCTGAAGTACTCTTCGATGATGAATCAGCGATCACACGTATAGATATGAGTGAATATCAAGAAAAACACAGTGTATCAAGACTTGTAGGAGCGCCTCCGGGCTATGTCGGATATGACGAAGGTGGCCAACTGTCAGAGGCAGTACGCAGAAGACCTTATAGCATCATCTTGTTGGACGAAATCGAAAAGGCACATCCTGATACATTCAATATTTTGTTGCAAGTATTGGACGACGGTAGATTGACAGATAATAAAGGTCGTGTGGCAAATTTCAAAAATACCATCATCATCATGACATCCAATATGGGCTCCGAGGTGATATTGGAAAATTTTGAAGATCTTGATGCACTCGGTGACAAGCACAAAGCCGATATCATTGAGACCACAAAAGTTGAAGTTTTCGACTTGCTCAAAGAAAATCTAAGACCGGAATTTCTTAATAGGATAGATGAAAAAATTATGTTTTTACCATTGTCCAAAGCAGAAATCAAACAGATTGCGAGCTTGATGATCAAAAAATTGACCAAAAACCTGGCAAAACAAGAGATTGGCATTCAGTTTGATGAGTCGGCAATGGATCTACTGGCGGACTTGGGTTACGAGCCACAATTCGGAGCTAGACCAATGACCAGAGTCATCCAAAAAGAAATCATCAACGAACTGGCAAAAAATGTATTGAGTGGGAAGTTTGGAGCAGGAGATACCATCTATATAGGCACTGATGCCAAGGGATTTGTTTTTGCATCAGAGCCTACAAAATCTACATCAAAACCAAAAGTAGTAAAGGAAAACAATGTGGACAAGCTCAAGAAAGCAACCAAAGATGTCAATGATTTAGTTAAGGATATCGAAGAGGAAGATGATATTTAAGGAAAGATAGGAGTTAAGATTTTTAGGGTCGGAGTTTTCTGACCCTTTTTTATGTATCAATATTTCAAATCTTCACGCCAATTACCATATTTGAGATAGAAAAAACTAGGTAAAAATAACATAATCCAATATATCCACTCACTCATCCAAGCAACTTCTAGGTCCATTTTCATCACTTCTATCACGATCCAGACATAAACAAGATAGGAAACAATTCCCAAGAATTCGATCCAAAAAACAATATTGGTTTTGCCAGTTGCGACGACAGCATTAAGCCAAATCACACCTACACATAAAATTATCATAGCTGTGCTTACAACTCTCAGTGTGCTTAGTCCTATATTTACAAAATCTCCTGATTGCCCAAAAAGACCAAGAAATAAATCAGGATACAAATTGAGAATTACTACAAATATTGACATACCTGACACACTGATGATCACCATTTTTTTGATGATGGCAAAAATTTCATCTTGTCTTCCTTGGCCGATGAGATTGCTGATGATGGTATTGGCAGAAGAACCAAAAGCCCATGAAAATACACCACCAAGCCCAAATAAGTTGCGCATCGTCTGTGAAACAGCTTGCTCTTCATAGGTATAATTTCTACTTACCAAAATGAAAAATACCCACCAAGCTCCCGTACTTATTGCCAGCTGACTCATCAATGGAAATCCTTGTGTAAATACCAACCGAATTGTTTGCAGCTTGATCTTAAAATCAGGAATGATATTGAATCGTCTCCTAACGTCTAATCCATAAATGATCGTTATTACAGTCAACATACCGAGAAATTCGGAAATGACGGATGCATAAGCTGCACCGTTAAATCCTAAAGCGGGCAAGCCAAAGTGCCCGAATATCAATCCATAATCCAATGCCAAATTGGTTAATGACTGGATAATTGCTATGATGATTAGGTATTTTGTTTTTTGTAAACTGATCAAAAATGCGTTTTGCATCTGTAAGCTATAAAGAAAAAACAAGCCACAAATGCGTATATTTAGGAATGATCCAGCCATCTTGGCACCATTGGATTCTACGCCTGCCCATCGCATGATCGGATGTACAGTCGCCCATGTAAAGGCCACAAATATTGCGGCAAGCCCTAAACCTAGGATCAAGCCATGCCAAAGAGACGAAAATATTTCATTGCGATTGTCTTCTCCAGCTCGACGAGACATGATAGACAGCAAAGCATTATTTAGTCCATATCCGATAGCAGAAAATATCAGGTAATAAACGCCAGTGATTCCAGCCAATGCCAACTCTTTGCTTCCGATATGACCTAAAAAAGCAGCGTTGAAGAGATAATTGAGCTCAGGAATAAGTTTGGCCATGCTAATAGGCAACGTCAGCAGGATGATACCTTTGATGCTGGTATCT
>CALFYH010000064.1 GCA_937952155.1 uncultured Saprospiraceae bacterium | reverse complement strand
CGACGATAACGACTTTTTATTTTCTAAAATCAAAAAAAATTAGGGCTTTGAGATTTTATCATTACGGTATTTTGGACGGAACTATGTTACTACAAGGTTTGTTAGTCTTGTTTTTTTATTATGGTAAAATTTACTTTAATTTTTAAACTGCTACGCCCATAAGAAGCTTAATAAAAATATTTTGAAAAACAGTATTTAAATAATGATAAGCGCATTTTCAACACTTTTCGGAAATATTACTACCTTTGCATTTACAATTCCGTCATAATGAAAAAAGTAAGATTGGATATAATGGCATTATCTCACAGTGTGACACAATCACATAATTATGCTGTTGTTTTGGGCGAAGAAAACGGGAACAGAAGGCTTCCTATTGTTATTGGTGGTTTCGAAGCGCAAGCTATCGCGGTAGCATTAGAAAACATGACACCAAACAGACCCTTGACTCATGATTTGTTCAAAAATACCCTTGACGCATTTGATATCAATCTAAAAGAAGTAGTCATCAACAATCTGCTTGATGGTATATTTTATGCACAACTCATTTGCGAAATGGATGGCAATGTCATGCAAATTGACGCAAGGACTTCGGATGCAATATCTATGGCGGTACGATATGGTTGTCCAATTTATACATTCGATTTTATCATGGAAAGCGCTGGTGTCATTCTAGATGATGAAGAGCAACAAAAAGAGAAAAAGAAGGCCACAAAACCAGCTGCTGCATCTATCGAAGAAATGAGTATTGCCAATCTAGAAAAACTCCTAGATGAAGCACTTCAAAAAGAAGAATATGAAAAAGCTGCACAAATCAGAGACATCATCAATAGCAAAAAAAATAGCGATTCCTAACCAGCACTTCGCAAAACTGTTATACATCCATGACCATGACTAAGTTAAGTGTCAACATCAATAAAATTGCACTGATTCGAAATTCGAGAGGTGGAAATTATCCTGATTTGCTGCAAGTAGCTAGAGACTGCGAAACTTATGGTGCGCAAGGTATTACGGTACATCCAAGACCAGACCAACGCCATATTAGATACAGCGATATTCCATTATTGAAAGAACAAGTTACGACAGAATTTAACATCGAAGGATATCCATCAGAAGATTTCCTTGCTATGGTCATCAAAAACAAACCAGACCAATGCACTTTAGTGCCCGATTTACCAGGCGCTTTGACATCTGATAATGGCTGGGATACCGTCACACATCAACAATTTTTGCGGGAAACGACCAAAAAATTACAGGATAATGGTATCAGAGTAAGCCTGTTTATAGACCCGATACCAGAAAGATTGTACGCTGCCAAAGAAACTGGAACGGATAGAATAGAATTTTATACTGGACCTTACTCGCATGATTTCCACCAAAATAAAGAAGCTGCCATCAAGCCTTATGCAGATGCTGGTCATTTATGCAACCAATTGGAACTTGGCATTAATGCAGGACACGATCTAAATCTCGACAATTTGTATTATTTCCGTGCTGAAGTACCTCAATTGTTGGAAGTATCGATAGGCCATGCATTAGTATGTGACGCGCTTTACTTCGGGCTCAAGAATACCATTCAGATGTATTTGCATCAATTGACTAAAGTATAATCCTTAGAATTTCTATCTGTTAGCAGCCTTTTTCAATGTAAATCCAAAGGTGGAGCCTATTTCCGAAGTAGATCTGACATTTATTGTCTGATCGTGCGCTTCGATGATGTGTTTTACAATAGACAATCCGAGCCCAGATCCACCTTGCTTTCTGCTTCTACTGGCATCCACTCTATAAAATCTATCAAAAACATGCTTGAGATGTTTCTCATCTATACCTATACCATTATCAGAAACTTCGGTAAGAATTTCTGTTTCCATATCATAAAATGAAACCTTTGTCGTACCGCCTTCTTTGCCATATTTTATGGAATTTACAAGCAAATTGGTAAAAACCTGACGAATCGACTCTCTATCAGCCAACACGAAATAAGTAGATGATGCACCTTCTTTGAGTTGTAATTTTATTTTTTTTCTTTTAGCCATAGATTTGAGATCTAGGAAAATGTCCTTTACTAACTCCTTCAAGTCAAAGCGTCGAATATCCAACTCAGCATTGCCGGACTCGAGCTTATTGATAATATCTAGATCTTCGACAATATTTTGTAATCTTTCGGTATTGTCTGCGGCTCTACGGAGATATTCGGTATTGATATTTTCATCGTATAGTCCGCCTTCCATGAGCGTATGAAGATAGGCTTGTATGGTGAATATTGGCGTTTTCAGTTCATGCGAAATATTCCCTACGTAATTCTTTCGATATTCTTCCAAAGACTTAAGGCTGGCAATTTCCTTTTTGGTATTTTCAGCCCATTCCATAACTTTGGTATTGACATC
>CALFYH010000063.1 GCA_937952155.1 uncultured Saprospiraceae bacterium | reverse complement strand
TCTAATATTTGCAATGAGTACATTTCTGAACTATCAGCAGGTGTACTTATCAAATCTCTTTGGGTTAATAGGAGTACTGTCACAGCAGCTACGGCAAGCATGACCGCTGCCACGGATACATATTTAAACTTACTAATTTTACGTTTGTCACGTGCATTTTCCAATTTTGACTCAAGGCGCATCCAAGCATTTTCAGGTGCAGCTACCCGATGCTTATGCGAGAATGATCGCAGGTCATTTATATTTTTCATTTCTTATATATTATTTATACTATGATTAAATTGAGGGAAAGTCAAGCTTTCTTTTTTTTTAATAATGTCAAGAATCCTTTTTTTCGCGAGGATCAATTGTGATTTTGACGTATTGATACTTATGCCGAGCATGTCCGCTATTTCTCTATGCTTATAATCTTCAAAGACATACAAGTTGAAAACGGTGCGATATCCCGCGGGCAATTCATCCAAAATCTTTATGATTTCTTCAAAACTTTCTAGTTCGTCATTATCATTGATCTCATCCGCAATATCAGTCTCAGGAATAGCAATGGTTAGATGTAAATTGGTATTCTTCCTTAGAAACATCAGACATTCATTGACTACAATTCGTCGCATCCATCCTTCAAAATTACCTTCACCTTTATACGTGTCTATTTTGGTGAGAATTTTGTAAAATGATTCAATAAAAACATCTTCTGCATCCGCTGATGACTTCAGATATCTCGTGCAAATCGCATACAAGGTATCCTTGTATTTTTCATACAAGATCTTTTGCCCATCAGGTTTCTGACTTTTGCATGCTTGGATGATATCTTGGATTTGTATTGACACCTTTTGCAGGATTAATTACGGTAAAGATGCATATTATTCATTCAATGGTGTGTGATATTCGAAGATTTTTTTGAATATATGTTTGAATAAAATTTTGATATCGTTTGAAATATTGATTTTCTGGTGTAAATGATTGATTATTATATGGATATGAAGTATTTGATGGTGAAGGGCGCATATTTTGCCCATAAATTGATAGTGAAATACAAACTTTAACAATATGTTTGCGAAATTTTTGTAACAATTGTACAATTCAATTTGTCCTATTTACTAAACAGACGCCATGCGAATTATTTTTGTTTG
Source organism: uncultured Saprospiraceae bacterium (assembly GCA_937952155.1). Taxonomy (GTDB): domain Bacteria; phylum Bacteroidota; class Bacteroidia; order Chitinophagales; family Saprospiraceae; genus OLB9. Next base: position 3,573 of record CALFYH010000063.1, on the reverse strand, counting down.
TATAAATTTTTTCATATTTCTTACACCTAATGTATTTTGGGCTCAGTCTAATACAATGACTTCAGTCAAAGACTCTGATCCAAAGGCCAAAGCTGTATTGGATAAGCTCAAAAAACAATACGATGCGTACAAGACTATGGAAGTTAAATTTGAATTGGAAGTGGAGATGCCAGGACAAACTACGGCCATTCAGAAAGGTAGCTTAGTACAAGATGGCGCTAAATATCAATTGAAACTTCCTGATCAGGAAATTTATGCAGATGGCAAAACTTCATGGTTGTATCTCAAGAAAAATAAAGAAGTGCAAATCAACGACATGGGTACCGAAGACAATTCATTGTTTATATCTCCCAAGCAAATGATGTCATTATACCAAAAAGGTGAGTACATTTATTCGATCATAGAGGAAAGAAATGTGGGCAAATCGAAGTATATTGATATCGAGTTTAAACCTATTTCAAAAAAGTCAGATTTTGCAAAAATTCGACTTACTATTGACAAAACAGCAAATAAAATGATATCTTTACGTGTATTTTCGAAAGATGGTTCGAGATATACCCTTAAAGTCAGTAATGTCGTGACAAATAAAAAATATGAATCATCGTTTTTTTCTTTAAACACTAAGGCATTAAATGGTGTTCATGTAGAAGATCTGAGGATGGATTAAATAGAACCGAATTCAGTTACTCAGTTTACCAACCAGCGATTCTTGGCTCAACCTCCAGGAATCGCTTTTTAATTTTATATATGCTTGAAATAATATATGAAGATGATGTTCTGGTAGCTATCAATAAGCCGCATGGTTTGTTTGTGCATCGCACCAAGTTGGACAAGGAAGCTTCCGAATTTGCGATACAGCTATTACGAGATATGATCGGTCAACGTGTATATCCTGCGCATCGCCTAGATCGTAAGACTGCAGGTGTTTTGCTTTTTACCAAGGATCAGGCAAGCCAATCGCTGATGAATGCAATGTTTAGAAATAAGGAGATTCATAAAACATATTTGGCTATAGTAAGAGGATACACAGATGATGCAGGAACTATTGATTATCCACTTATAAGCGAAAAAGGCACTGAACAAGATGCTATCACACACTATAAGACCTTAAGTCGTGGAGAAATACTGGTTTCTTCTGGCAAATTTCCTACTTCCCGATATTCTCTTGTAGAAGTCAACCCAGAAACAGGTAGGATGCATCAGATTAGAAGGCATATGTCGCACATCTTTCACCCGATCATCGCAGACAGACCACATGGTTGCAATAAGCAAAACAGATTTTTTTTACAGCAATTTGAGATGGACACCATGATGCTGCATGCTTCTGAAGTTAGATTTATACATCCGATTTCAGGGAAGGCATTGCATATACAAGCGAATATCCATGACGAATTCACCAGAATGCTTCAAACGCTGAATTTACTTACACTAAAGCAAGTTTAATCTTGGATAGCTTTGATGCCTGGAAGTTCTTTGCCTTCCAAAAATTCCAGCATAGCGCCACCACCAGTAGATACAAAACTTACTCTGTCTTCCAGCCCTGACTTATTGATTGCAGAAGCGCTATCTCCACCACCAATTAGCGAAAATGCTCCCGCATCTGTTGCTTCAGCAAGTGCTTTGGCTACAGCAAAAGTACCTGTTGCAAATTTTTCAAATTCAAATACGCCCATTGGTCCGTTCCAAAGGATCGTTTTGGATGATTTTATGATATTTGAGAATTCTACAATGGTTTTTGGTCCTATGTCAAGTCCCATCCAACCATCAGGAATCGCCATGCTGTCCACTTCTTGGCTATTGGCATCAGCTGCAAACTTATCCGCTGCTATATTGTCAGAAGGTAGATAAATCTTTGTATTACAAGCTTTGGCTTTGTCCATGATTTTTATCGCAAGATCCACAAATTCAGGCTCGAAAAGTGAATTTCCTATTTTACCACCTAAGGCAAAAAGAAACGTATAAGCCATGCCACCACCGATGAGAATATTGTCCATGCTGTCTATCAATCGCTCGAGCAACTGGATCTTATCAGAAACCTTGGCGCCACCTACGATAGCAGTTACTGGTTTTTCTGAACTATTGAGCAATTTTGTGGCATTTTCTACTTCGGCAGCCATCAAATATCCAAAACCTTTATGATTGGTGTCAAAATTGGTGGCAATGGTCGCTGTAGAAGCATGTTCTCTATGAGCTGTACCAAAGGCGTCATTTATGTAGATCGTACCGTGCTTGCTCAGCTTTTTGGCAAAATCTGGATTGCCTTTTTCTTCTTCAGGATAGAATCTCAAATTCTCTAACAATAGTAATTCTCCATTTTTAAGTACAGCAGACTTAGCAAAGGCGTCTTCAGAAATACAATCATCGGCAAAATGGATTGTCACTCCTTCGAAATAAGATTGTAATACTGGCAAGATATGTTTTAAAGAATATTTGTTTTCAGGTCCACCTTTGGGACGACCGAGATGACTCATCAATACTACTGATCCATCATCATCCAGTATTTTTTGTATAGTAGCAGCTGCTCCAGCGATACGTGTATCATCTGTCACATTATAAGCTGCATCAAGCGGAACATTAAAGTCCACACGCATGACTACCTTCTGATCCTTAAAATTAGTTTGCTGAAAATTTATCATCTTGTATATTTTTTGGTCAAAAAAAAAGGGCAATCCAAACCAGATCACCCTTTTTTAAAGTATTTATTTTATTAATTCTGCGAAATGTTTCAATGTTCTCACCAATTGTGAAACATAACTCATCTCGTTGTCGTACCAGCTTACTGTTTTTACCAATTGGACGTCGCCATTAGTGATCACTTTGGTCTGTGTGGCGTCGAAAATACTACCAAATGTTGTACCAATGATGTCACTACTTACTATTTCATCTTCATTGTATCCAAAGCTTTCATTTGCTGCTGCTTTCATGGCCGCATTTACTTCTTCAGCAGTTACTTTTTTATTGAGAATTGTCACCAATTCAGTCAATGAACCAGTCAACGTAGGTACTCTTTGCGCACCACCATCCAATTTGCCTTTCAATTCCGGCAAAACAAGACCGATGGCCTTTGCTGCTCCTGTGCTGTTGGGAACAATATTTTGAGCCGCAGCTCTTGCTCTTCTCAAATCTCCTTTTGCATGCGGTGCATCTTGTGTATTCTGGTCATTGGTATATGCGTGTACGGTTGTCATCAAACCATTAACAATGCCAAATTTTTCTTGTAACACCTGAGCCATTGGCGCCAAACAATTGGTTGTGCAGGAAGCACAGCTGATGATGGTTTCGGAGCCATCCAGAATTTGGTGGTTTACATTGAAAACAATCGTTTTCAAATCACCGGTAGCTGGAGCAGAAATCACTACTTTTTTTGCACCTGCTTTTAGGTGAAGGGCTGCTTTTTCATCAGAAGTGAAGAATCCGGTGCACTCCAGAACAACATCTACGTCGTGGTTGCCCCATGGAATTTGGGATGGATCCTTCTGTGCATAGATATTGATTTTATCTCCATTGACCACAATCGCGCCCTCTGTAGCTTCCACTTTTTCATTGAATCTGCCTTGTGCTGTATCGTACTTG
>CALFYH010000062.1 GCA_937952155.1 uncultured Saprospiraceae bacterium | reverse complement strand
TACATTATATTAAAATTTAATATCAAATGAATGTACCAAGTAGAATTGCTGCCTTACGCAAAACAATGGTTGCACATAATATCGATGCTATAATAATTCCGTCATCAGATCCACATCAAAGCGAATATATAGCTGAGCACTGGCAGGAAAGAGTTTGGATTTCTGGATTTACTGGATCTGCTGGTCTCGTGGCAGTTACAAAAGATCATGCTGGTTTATGGACAGATTCAAGATATTTTTTGCAAGGCGAAATGGAGCTTAAGGGAACTGGTGTCGAATTGCACAAGATGTTAAATCAATTTGGCACGCCATATATAGATTTTCTTGCCGAAAATCTAAGCAAAGGCTCTCGAGTTGCTGTAAATGGATTGATGTTTTCAAAAGCTGTGGTGGACACCATGAAAAAATCTTTTGCGGAAAGCGGAATTGATTTGGTATATAATCTGGATTTGATTTCTGAAATTTGGACGAACAGACCACCATTATCTGATGCACCGATTTTTTATCATGATGAAAAGTTCTCAGGAAGCACCATAGCAGATAAGTTTGAGCAGATAAGAACTACTTTGAAAGATAATCGAGCTGATTACCACTTGATAACAACATTGGACGACATAGCGTGGACTTTTAATATCAGAGGAAATGATGTCATGTACAATCCAGTAAGTGTTGCATATGCTATCGTAGGTAAATCTGATGCACATATATTTGTAAATGAGAAGAAACTTACTGATGAAGTAAAAAAACAGTTTTCAAAAAACAAAATAAAAATTCATCCCAATGGAGAAATCATCGGATTCCTAAATAATATGAAAGAATCCGAATCGATTTTGGTAGATACACAGCTTTGCAATCAAACAATTTATGATGCCATCAATGGTAAAATTATTCAAGGCAATTCTATTCCGAAATTTCTCAAAGCAATAAAAAATGGGACTGAAATCGGCCACATTCGCGATGTAATGAAAAAGGATGGAGCAGCTTTGGCAAATACATTCTATTGGCTGGAGCAATCTCTATCAAGTGGTCAAAAAATAAATGAGGTCGATGTAGCACGAAAACTTGCAGAAAATAGAAGTCAACAAAAATTTTACCAAGGTGAGAGTTTCGGAGCGATCATAGGATATAATGAAAATGGTGCAATTATCCACTATCATCCTGAACCAGTAACGTGCAAAACCATAAAACCTGAAGGAATATTGCTTGTAGATAGTGGTGGGCAATATAGCGACGGTACTACAGATATCACTAGAACATTTACCTTAAGTCAGCCGACAGAAGAGCAGGTCAAAGCTTATACATTGATACTAAAAGGAATGATAGCCTTAAGTATGGCAAAATTTCCGGAAGGAACAACTGGTGGTCAATTGGATACACTCGCTAGACAATTTCTATGGGCTGAAGGTATGAATTACGGCCATGGGACAGGACATGGAGTTGGATTTTTCCTAAATGTGCATGAGCCGCCACAAGGGTTTACACCTTTAAGTTCCGAAAGAAGCAGGACTGTACAACAACCTGGTATGCTCACAAGCAACGAACCAGGATATTATAAAGAAGGTGGATTCGGTATGAGGATAGAAAATCTCATTATCACAGTGAAGTCAGAAAAACCAGGCTTTTTGGAATTTGAAACAGTGACGCTTTACCCATTGGAGCATAAATTAATAGATAAATCAAGATTGTCAAAGGAAGAAATCGCTTGGATCAATCAATATCACAAATTGGTATATGCTGGTTGTGCGCCATTTCTAAAAGGTGAAATCAAAACCTGGTTTAAGGATAAGTGCAGAAAAGTATAAGTTACTTTTTTCGTCACAATTGGCGTTTTGGGCGATAAAATATACGACTTCGTCGGTATGTTGGAATTTAAATAAGTCAATCTTGGTTGGTAGGTATAAATCAATAGAATGAAAATCAGAAATTTCTTTATTTCAGCTAGTTTAATGGCTGTAGTATTCACATCATGTAATTATGCAAAATCCAATCAACAAGTAGTGGTTTCTAACGACTGTGGTATGAATTGGAAGCAGATAAAGTCAGGTGATGCCGTACCAAAAGGCGTAGCAAACCCGTGTTATATGAAAGTGGTAATCCCAAACTTTCCAATGCAAGGAGACAGCAGGTTTATTACCAATCTAAAAGACAGAGTTAGAGATCGGAAGAGCGTCGTGTA
>CALFYH010000061.1 GCA_937952155.1 uncultured Saprospiraceae bacterium | reverse complement strand
TTCCGATCTATCGGTGCAGTGTAATTGCCACCTAGTTCTGGAAAATCAAAGAAAATATTTGTTCATTCTACCGTTTATCATATTTGCCCTACAGTTGGATGCGCAAATATTTTTGAAAGCACCAGAAAAGAAAACATTCATGTATGAAAAGGAAGAAATTTCATATTATGACTCTTGGGCTTCACAATTGCGAATAGCTAATGCAACGGTTTTAAAAAAGGATTCATTAATCAAAGAATTAAAGTTTAATGATTTAAATAATGCGTATTGGAATCGCTTTGTTACTTACTTTAAAATGGTACCTAATGATGCAAATGATATTTATTATCTTTTTTTTGATGGGATAGAGTTTGACAAAGATGAGTTTTGTTATAATTATAGAACGATTCTAAGGGGCTTAAAAGAAACAGTAAATACAGGTCATAGACTTAAACATTATATTAACCAAGTAAAATTAATGGATAATGTTTGTGATTGTGTTTTCAAAAGTTACAATCCGAAACTACTTAAAATATTGGATGAACTAAAAGAGAATGATCAGAATTTAAGAAATAAGTTTGAAGTACTGCCTTTTGCTCAGAAAAAATTGGATTCTATAAATTTAACCATTGTATTGGATCTATACGAAAGATATGGCTACTTAAACAGAAAGCTTGTTGGGATTGAATATGAGGCCCACATGTTTTATATCATATTACATTCTGACTTAGAGACAATGGAAAGATTTCTACCTATTATCCATAAAGAAATTGAGGAAGGGAGATTGAGTCCAGGCGTTTACCCATTATTGCATGACAGAATTAATATGCTCAAAGGTTTTCCACAAGAATTTGGAACCCAAAATAAATATAACCCAAAATTAAAAACTTATGAACTTTACAAGACAATAGGCAAGGTTCAAGTCAATATCAATAGGAAAAAGTACGGTATGAAACCTCTGGAGTGACGGTTTAGATTATAAATTAGTGGTATTATAATTTGATGACTTTTTTAAGATTGGTTCCTGAATTTTATTAGTTTCGCAATTGTTTTTTTATTTTTACTGATAATAAAATATGATTCTGTAAAGACGACTTCTGTATTAGTAACAAGCTAAATTTAAGATCACTTAAAAGTCAATGTACCGAAGGTGTAATATAGCCCGAACTGAAAGCCATTATTGGCTAATTTCAAGTAGTTATAAGAAGTTGAATTAGAATTTACGTTGCCATTTTTCAGTACTATTTCACTCAAAATATAAATCAGATTATTTTCAAAGCCTTTATGGACACTTTGTGCAAAGAAATTGAGCTGTCCACGTTTACCTAAATTGTATTTTGCACTGATGCCGAGTCTAACACTTAGATAATCATTAAATTCAAAAACACCCGATCGTATGTCACTTGGATCTATTTTTAAGGTAGTTATATTCTCAATATTGTTACCGGCTAAGCGTGATATCTTTGTTACTTCTATAGTCCGAAAAACAGGTTTGTCAAAAGACACGCCAGCATCGATACCCAATGCGAATCCTGACTTTTCTGATTGAATGAAATTGTAGTTAAATATCAATGGGATACTTACGAATTCTGCCCTATAATTTGTAAAGTTTTCAAATTCTATATTTTGAAATTTAAATTCTAGTCCTGACTTTATTTTAAATTTGCTACTGAAGCTATAATCTACATTTAAGGATGCGCCATATAGATTGGATATATGTATTTTATCTTCATTTAGGTAATTTTTTGTTTCGGTGTTTGTGATGAGTTGATTAAGCCCTATACCGAGTTGAAAACCTTTTTGACTGGATAAAATAAGTGGAACTGTAAGTGAAAAAATACAGAAGATTAATGTTCTCATGGTGCTTTTAGATTTGGTTGTGATGAAAGAATTAAACTTTGATAAATTTGTACGAATGTGTACCTGTTTTGTCAAATAACATAAGGATGTAAGCACCTGTATGGAGCGTTTGTGTATTTATATTTTTGTACGTTCCGGAAAGCAATTGATTACCAAGAAAATCGTAAATAATATAGTTTTGAAATATGGCTTCGTCAGGGATATTTATTTCATCGTGCACCATGTTTGGGATAGCAATAGCAGGAGATTGATCATCAGTTTTTGATGGGTTTTTTCTAAATCTGCAGACGGTGTTTTTTTCTGGAATGAACGTGATACCTGGAAAGTCTTGTGACCAAGTATCTGCAAAAGTTATGGTAGGATTATCATTGAGATTTCCGCTGATATTTATATTTTCATTCAATTTGTAATTTGATATCGTTAATGCAAATGGGTAGAAATTTCCACTTAAGCTTTCTTTGATGCCTAATCCAGGCTGATACAATTCTGGTAAAATAAATGACTCGCCAAATCTAATCTCTAAATCACCATTCTCCCAAAACCATTGTTGAAACGAAAAGTGATTTTTTTCGAATTTGGGTCTATCTGGATCTTCTTCGTAAACTACCTTTTTAAATTCAAAAATGAATACCTTTTTTCCATCTATCTCTGTGTGGTTATATCTGAAATCAGAATCTAAATTTGCTACGGGTTCTTTTTCTACATGTAGTCTAAAGTGCTTGCTAAATAAGTACATCGGATACTCCTCACAGCCTTCAATATATCCAGTAGAATTATTGTCAAAAATGAATGAATGTAAAATTGTATCGAAATATGGAAATCCAAAACCAAAATCGAACTCATCTTCAAAGACAAAATATAATGGCGTTTGTACCGCTTTTTCCAAGCCCAGCGATGTATATTCCGTCAATGTATCGTAAGGTATTTCTTCAATCTCCACATGGTAAGATTGACATTTTCCATTTTTAGGGAATGCGCACACAAGGCACGTAAAAAGAAGAATTATTAAGTTTCGCATATGTTTTTTTATATGTACTTTACTTAACGGTTTACTAAGAATTATTGCTGCTGCCCCAAATCTTAAAGTAAAGTTAAGGTTGATAAATTGTCAATAGGATGATGGTAAAAAACATATTGATATTTTGATTTATTTTGTCACTTTTTCCTTTTTAAGAGATAAAAAAAATTTATTTTATTTCACCAATGTTATTTTTTAATATACCCATACTTTTATAGATACAAAATCTTAATAATCAATCCATTACATATGTAATCGACGAAAATTAAATTTAAAAAATCTAGACAAAATTATCGCCTAAGATTTTTTATTTGACAATATATTCAGCGTATTTACTGAAGAACATACTGTCCCAAACTTAAATAACAACGGGTGTAATAAATCTTAAAAATGTAGCCATCGAATTAATTTTTTAACTTTTTCTTCCGATTAGCAATGTAAAGGTAAATGTTTAAATATATCCATAAAAGTATTTCGTCGTAATTTTTTTTTAATCATCCTCATCCAGAAAGAAAATCTCATTTACTGCTTTGCCAAAAAAGGCGGATAACTTCAATGCCAAGACTGTAGATGGTACATATTTCGCAGCTTCGATGGAATTGATCGCTTGTCTTGATACGCCTATGACTTTGGCCAATTCATCTTGCGTAATGTCTTTTATGGCCCGTTCTACTTTTAAATTATTCTTCATTGACGACCGTTTTTTGCGACTTATAAATCATATATCTGAAAAAAATGATGAAGAATATTAATGTTGTAAACATATTAAAAATCATCACCATCAAGAAGTCTAAATTATAAAAAAATACAAAACAAATTATCAAAAACCCATAATTGACATACGTGGCCATCACCAAAGCATCCAGCCTCACCTTTCGGATAAATTCATCTTCTTCTTTTTCTTTCGAAAATGCTATGAATAACAATGCAAAAATATTCAACAAGCCTATGATAGTCTGAGTGAAGTTTACGTCTATTATTTGAAACCAAAGACCTTGAGTTTTGGGACTGATCAGTGGGACTGAATCACTTTTATAGATAGTGATCATGCGACTATCTAAGAACTCTAGTGAAAAATTATCAAACAAAACCATCATTCCCAAAATCGCCGCAGGAACCAAAATAATCCAACCAAGTTGCCTAAAAGTGTGTGGCAATAAAATATTTGCGCCCATTTTTATAGATTTAAGATGATAAAATCAAACACAAATGTAATTTATTTTATTCTAAATGTAAAGAATAGATTACATTATATCATGTATAAACGACATTATAGAAAAAATATTATGTTTTGCACTTTTTTAAATTATGAACTTTATCATATTTCATAAAATCCAAAAAACTTTTAACTTCGCACATCATTTCACAACCAACCAAATAAACGCATTCATGCCATCAAATACCCTGACCCATTTTGCACAAAGACATATCGGAGTTTCCAGCCATGAATTGACATCCATGTTGAAGACAATAGGTGTGACTTCATTGGACCAATTGATCAATGAAACTGTGCCCGCAGGCATCCGTATGGATAAACCCTTGAAACTGCCTGAAGCATTGACAGAATATGAATATCTGACGATGCTCGATAAGATTGCAAAAAAAAATAAAGTGTATAAAAACTTTATTGGCCAAGGATATTTTGGTACCATCACGCCATCGGTTATCCTTCGGAATATCTTCCAAAATCCAGGTTGGTACACGCAGTACACGCCTTATCAGGCAGAGATATCTCAAGGTCGTCTAGAAGCTTTGCTCAATTTTCAGACAATGGTATCCGATCTTACGGGTCTGCCGATAGCCAATGCATCTTTGCTCGACGAAGGTACGGCTGCAGCCGAGGCGATGACGATGTCTGAAAGCATTCACAATAAAAAAAGGAAAAACAATCCAGCTACTAAGTTTTTTGTGGATCATAAGGTGTATGCCCAGACACTTGATGTTTTGATTACTAGAGCAGAGCCACACCATATTGAAGTGGTTACGGGCGATTGGAAGACATTTGATTTTTCTGACGAATATTTTGGTGTGCTTATCCAATATCCTGATGGTGAAGGACAAGTACATGATTATAAAGCATTTGCGGCAAGCTGCAATGCAAAAGAAATCCAAGTAGTAGTGGCCGCTGACATTATGTCTTTGGTACTACTGACGCCTCCGGGTGAATGGGGCGCTGATGTAGTCGTAGGCAATACACAGCGATTCGGTGTGCCAATGGGATTTGGTGGGCCACATGCTGCATTTTTTGCAACAAAAGAAGACAATAAAAGAGTTATCCCAGGAAGGATCATCGGTATGTCCGTAGATGCGTTTGGCAATCCAGCGCTTAGGATGGCATTGCAGACCAGAGAGCAACATATCAGACGTGAAAAAGCCACTTCCAATATCTGTACAGCACAAGCTTTGCTGGCAATCATGGCTGGTATGTATGCAGTATATCACGGTCCGGATGGAATGCGCGCTATCGCCAAAAAGATCCATGAATTGACCGCCATACTTGCTGAAAATCTTAAAGCCAATCAAAATAAGGTCACCACAGATCAGTTTTTCGATACCATCACAGTACAAGCTGACAAAGAAACGCTAAGAAATCTCAAAGCGGCTAGTAATGGTGCAGGAATGAATTTTTATTTCCAAGGTGATGACAAAGTGAGCATATCTGTCGATGAGACCGCAACGATAGAAGACATCAAAGCAATTGTAGATCTTTTCGAAAATGTGACTGGTGTCAAGTCTAGATTTAATGGATCAGCCTCAAGTCATTTGGGAGATTTGGAGCGACAAAGTGCGATCTTGACACATCCAGTATTTACTACATACCACACGGAAAGTAAGATGATGCGCTATATCAAGCGCTTGGAGAATAAAGATTTGTCATTGGTACACTCTATGATTTCGCTTGGATCTTGTACGATGAAGCTCAATGCAGCTAGTGAAATGATACCTGTGACTTGGCCTGAGTTTTCGGCAATGCATCCTTTTGCTCCAGCAGATCAGACCGAAGGTTACCAACAGATATTTACAGAACTTGAAGAATACCTTACGGAAATTACTGGTTTTGAAGCGTGCTCATTGCAGCCCAATTCAGGCGCTCAAGGCGAATATGCAGGATTATTGACCATAAAAGCCTATCATGATGACAGAAATGAGCAACATAGAAATGTGGCCTTGATTCCATCATCCGCTCATGGTACCAATCCAGCTTCGGCGGTGATGTGTGGAATGGAAGTGATCGTAGTAGCTTGCGACGAAAAAGGTAATGTGGATGTCGAAGATCTAAAGGCTAAAGCAGACCAATATAAGGATAATTTGTCTTGTTTGATGATCACGTATCCGAGTACACATGGTGTTTTCGAGGCGACGATTAAAGATATTTGTGACACCATCCACAAAAATGGTGGTTTGGTCTATATGGATGGCGCCAATATGAATGCACAAGTAGGACTTACAAGCCCGGGCATTATCGGCGCTGATGTTTGCCACCTAAACTTGCACAAGACATTTGCTATACCACATGGTGGTGGCGGACCAGGCATGGGACCAATCTGTGTAAATAGTAAACTTGCACCTTTTTTACCAGGTCATGCATTGGTGACTACTGGTGGATCAAAGGCAACACATGCTGTATCTTCTGCACCGTTCGGTAGTGCTAGTATCTTATTGATATCTTATGGTTATATCAGGATGCTCGGACCAGATGGCCTGACTAATGCCACAAAATATGCCATCCTCAATGCCAACTACATTAAAGCGCGACTTGAAGGTGCTTATCCGATCTTGTACTCAGGCGAAAATGGTAGAGCAGCACACGAGATGATCGTAGATCTCCGTCAGTTCAAAGCAGCAGGCGTCAGTGCTGAAGATGTAGCTAAGCGATTGATGGATTATGGTTTCCATGCACCTACACTTTCATTTCCAGTAGCAGGTACGATTATGATCGAGCCTACAGAAAGCGAAGACAAAGCGGAATTGGATAGATTTTGTGATGCACTGCTAGAGATCAGAAAAGAAATCGATCAGGTCGCCGCTGGTGAGATGGATGTACACTCCAATGTGCTCAGCAATGCGCCACATACGGCAAGAGTGATCTCATCTGATGAATGGACCTATGGATATAGTCGTCAGAAAGCAGCGTATCCATTACCTTATTTGGTAGATGGATTCAAATTTTGGCCAAGCGTGGCGAGAGTGGACAGTGCCTTTGGCGATAGAAATCTCGTATGCGTATGTCCACCTATCGAGGAATATATGAAGTGATATTAATATTATAAAACCAAAGGATTGATAGTTTGGAAATAATCTTTTTATAAAGGATAATCCTAATTACCAATCTTTTTTCACGCGTTTATTTCCTCCATCCGTACGGCGTAGTTTTTGTTGTACCTTTTTCTCTTCGTTATCCATTATTTCTAAGAGTTTGCGGGCTTCTGATTCAGACAGTTTTTTGTTTTGGGACTGAGCTTGATCCTTGGAGTTATTTTGGTTTTGATCTTTTTGGTCCTTTTGTTGGTTTTGGTCTTTCTGTTGGTTTTGGTCCTGATTTTGCTGTGAATTCTCTTGCTGATTCTGATCTTTATTCTGATCGTTTTCTTTATTATTATCTTTATTTTGTTGCTTTTGCTGCTCTAGTTGTTGCTTCCTGAGCGCAAGTCTTGCCAAAGCAAGATTTTCTTTGATTGTGGCGTCTTCTGATTGGTGTCGAAGCGCTTTTTTATAGGATTCTATGCTTTGTTGGTACTCCTTTTTATTGTAATAAGCGTTTCCTTGATTGAAGTAGATATTGGCCTTTTGACTATCAGAATTTGTTTTTGCAGCTGCGTCATCGTACTTAGTGATGGCTTCGTCATATCGATTTTGTTTCATGAGTGTATTACCAAGATTGTAGGCAGATTTGACTGATGATTGTTCGCTATCTGCTTTGCGATAAGCTGTTTCTGCATCCGAATACCGTCCATCTTTATATTGTGCATCTCCTTTTCTGAGACTTTTATGTGCTGACTGGCTTACCGCCAATAAAGGAAAAAGGCAAATCGCAAAGAGTAGGGTGGTCCTATTTTTATTACTGATCATTGGACAATTTTTTCATTTTTATAATACAAAAACCAAAAGACAAGGATGATGATGCCACCAAAGAGAAAATATTGATAAAAGCTTCTGAACTCAGTATATGATTTGATTTCTACAGCGCGTTTTTGGATTTTCTCCAACTGAGTTTGCATGTCGTCAACGATTTTATTTTCATCCATGTTCAGTACATAAAACTTGCCATTGCCTTCATCGGCTATTTGTTCCAATAGTTTTTGATTGACAATAGAGCGCACAGGATTGCCATCTTCATCCGTTTTGTAGGTCTCTTGTCCATCAAATACCGCGGGCACCATGCCACCTTCTTCTGTACCTACTGCTATTGTAAGCACTGTCCAATCTGCATCTTTTGCCTTTGCGGCCAAATTTAGTGCGTCTTCGTCGTGATCTTCACCATCAGAGATGATGATCAATGCACGCTGATTGACTTCCTTGACGCTGCGCATTGCCAAATCAATAGCCTCACCAATAGCTGTTCCTTGAGTGCCTGCCATGTTTGAATTTGCAGTCTTGGCAAACATCTCGGCTGCTGCATAATCAGAGGTCAATGGCATCTGAAGATATGCACTCCCAGCAAAAAATATCAAACCTATCTGGTCTCCTTTTCTGGATTGTATCAGGTCTGTGATAAATTTTTTCGCACGCTCCAATCTCGATGGACTCACATCTCTAGCATTCATACTGTTGGAGATATCAAGGGCAATCATGATGTCTATATTTTCAACTTTTGCTTTTTCTTTTTTGGCGCCCAATTGCGGATTTACTAAGGCAAAAATAAGTAAAAGGATTGCTAAAAGCCACCAATAAAATCGAACGTGTGACGTTGTCTTATTCGTCTGTAAACGGTCGAATAACAATGGATTGCTGAATGTTGCTATATTTGATTTGCGTTTCTTGCCAGCCCAATACCAAACCAATCCCAACAATGGAATAAGGAGTAGAAGATACATGGCCGTCATATTTTCAAATCTGAACATATTGATCGCTTATTGTCCGTTAATGGTTCTAAAAACTGTCATTTGCAATAACCAGGCTGTCAATAATAGAATGAGCCCCGGGATTAAAAATTTTCGATATTCATCTTTATACCTTTTGAACACTTGCATTTCTATCTCTGTTTTTTCTAGGTGATCTATCTCCGCGTATATATTTTCTAGACTTGCCCTGTCTATCGCCCTGAAATATTTGGCGTCTGTCATTTCAGATATTTTATTTAGTAATTCACTATCAATTTCCACCTTTGCCATAGCGAACATATACTGTCCATCCATGCGCCTACTGACTGGAGAGAGTGCTTGCCCCATTGTACCTACGGCAATTGTATAGACTTTGACACCCAATTCTTTTGCCAGATCTGCAGCCGTTTGCGGATCGATATATCCTGCATTATTGACACCATCAGTGAGTAGAATGATGATTTTTGATTTAGCCTCTGAATCCTTCAGCCTATTGACAGCAGTCGCTAAACCCATTCCAATAGCTGTACCGTCTTCCAGCATACCTACTTGGAGATTGGACAGGAAATCTGTAATAATTTTGTGATCGGTAGTCAAAGGACATTGTGTAAATGCTTCACCTGAAAAAACAACCAATCCTATCCTGTCGTGCACTCTTTTCTCTACAAATTCGGTAGCAACCAACTTACTAACTTCCAATCTATCTGGATCAAAATCTCGGGACAACATACTACTAGAAACATCCATGACCATCATTATGTCAATGCCTTCAGCTTTCACTTTTTCTTCCTTCAGGCTGAGTTGTGGCTTTGCCATTGCTATTATAAACAAAGTTGTAGCTACAATTTGTAGTATGGGCAACCAAGGATATATCTTTTCTTTCCATGATGTGATGCTTTTTATGGCTTGCAGGTCAGAAATAATTACGGTTGGCGGCTGCTTTTTCTTAGCAAAATACTGCCACCAAACCATCGCTGGAATCACACCTAAGACTAAAAACCACCAAGGTGAAGCAAAAGTCAAATTGGATAAATACTGCATCATGATTTGGTGTCAATTTCTGATGAAGTAATCTTTGTTTGTTCTACGAAATCTACAGCTTTAGTCATAAAACTGCTGTGAATATCTGCGTCAGGTGTTGCATTCGCGAACTTTACCAAATCCGCTACCTGCAAGATTTCTTGGAGTGCCGCTTCATATTTTGGGTTGAAATCAACTTTGCGCAAAGCGGTTATAATCTCTCCAGTAGTCATTTCAGGGGCAAAAACGCCATATCTATCTTCGATGTATGATCTTATAATATCGGTCAATCCGGTCTGATAGTCTTTGATTTTACCTTGTTGCCACAATTGCGCTGCATCGAGTTGTTTCAAGGCATTTAAAGCCTTTTGATGAGCCGGCAATTCCACCACAACTGGTAGAGACTCAACTGGTGCAGGACGATTTTTACCTTTTTTGTATAAGTAATACGCCAATCCACCAAGTAAAATCAGGGCTATCAATACATAAATATAGGTCAGATAGTCGGAAATATTGGCCTTTTCTTTTAAGATGTCCTTAATAGGATTGATCGCGACAGAATCTTTTTGTAACAGTTTTTGTGGGAATACAACCGTTATGTTTTTGGGTGCAGAAGGCAATGTTTCTATAGGTACTGCGACATTTACCTTAGGTCCGGTAATACCAAAAATACCAACGTTATATATGGCAAAAGTGATGGTGTTTTGAATAAGCTGTCGGCCATTTTCTTCAGTGATTTTCAGTTTAGAAACGGGTATAGGCTGATTTATGTCTGCATGCTGCCAGTCACCAAAATTCAGGATGTCTATGTCCGCATATCGATCCATGACCGTACTATCTTGGCTAAATATCTGATTTTCAATAGATTTGTATGAAGTGAAATCTATAGATTGAATATTGGCGTTAGCTGGAAATGTAACCTTGATAACCGCGCGAATCGGATCACCCAATTGGACAGAATCAGATTCAAAATGGATGGATGAAACGACCTGTGCATTGGCAGTCATGCCTATTATCATAAAAACAATTCCAAAAAGGAAGCCACAATTATCATATTTTACTTTCATCTTTTGGCCCTTCTTTTGAAAAATAATTGCATTGCCTTGATATAATCATCTTGTGAGTCTATAGATAACGTATCGCATTTGGCACGATTGAAAATCGATTGAAACAGTGCTATTTGATTCTTAAAGTAGGTAGCCCATGCTTGCCGTACCTTGATTTCGCTTGTATCCACCAATCGCATAACTCCTGACTCTGCATCTTTCATTTGCATCAATCCCACATCTGGTATAGATTTTTCTCTTTCGTCAAAAATATGAATACCGATGATGTCGTGTTTTTTTGCGGCAATAGCCAAAGCCTGTTCATAATCTGGCGCCTTAAAATCCGAGAGTACAAAAGCAATACTTCGTTTTTTTTCTATATTATTGAGATAAACAAGTGCTTCAGCCAGATTTGTACCTTGATTTTTGGGTTGGATATGGATAAGCTCCCTGATGATGCGAAGTATATTTTGTTTGCCTTTTTTTGGTGGCAGATATTTTTCTATTCGGTCTGAAAATAGGATAGCGCCAACTTTATCATGATTGGTGATGGCTGAAAAGGCAATAACAGCGGCTAACTCTGTCATCATTTCGCTCTTGAATCGGGTAGATGTACCGAAATAAGATGAAGCGGATACATCTATCAGCAACATGACGGTCAATTCGCGTTCTTCTTCAAAAACCTTGACATGGGTACCGCCTGTGCGCGCTGTCACATTCCAGTCAATATTGCGTACATCATCGCCGTATTGATAATCTCGTACTTCGCTGAATGCCATACCTCTGCCTTTGAAAGCAGAATGATATTCACCGGAAAATATATGCTTGGTCAGACCTTTGGTCTTTATTTCCAGCTTTCGTACTTTTTTGATAATTTCTGAAGTATCCATCATTTACCAAATAAATCTTTCAATAAATTCTTGTTTTTGATAAATTGTTTAATCTCAGTGTATGGAATTACGATTTCTTTTTCACCATAGATTGCACTGAACTCGGTAGAGAATGTAATACCTTCATCACAAAGCGTACTATAATTGAATTGCTGTTTTGAAATCCAATTTTTTATAGATGAATCCCAATGGATGGTATCTTTTTGCACTTCGATTTCTTTTTGAAAATATGCTTTATGATCAAACTTATTATCAAAAATATCATTCAAAACCACTTCTTTATCACTTTTCATATCATAGATAAACGGAATTTTTACGGTGCCTGTTGCCAATGATGACTGCAAATATATAGTACCACTAATCAGATCTCTCAAAAATAAGTCTATTTCTACCCAACCATCTACGGCCTGTATCCATCGGTCTGTGGTACCAGAGGCATCGCGATTGCTGGTTTTGAGTCTCGAAATGTTCTCTTGTGACCACTGTCGAAACTTCGATTCCATCCAAATGTCGAACTTTTTATTACCAGTGACTGGACGATGGCATATCATTTTTGATTTATAATCCGTAAATTCAAAACACTCATTTTCAAGATATGATGTAAGATATAAGGAAGAAGAAACTTCATACCCATTGTCATCCAATTGTATAATGCTAATTTTTTCTAGATCAGCAGTATCGATAACGATGGACTTATTTGAAAAAAATCCTTTGGATGTCCCAAATTTCAATATCTCTACTCTTGACCCTTTGCCTACAATGACATCTTTCAATCGCTCATCATTCTCTAGGTCGCTGATGGTAAATACTAAGTCATCCTTTGAGATTTGCAATATGAGATCTTTATCATCAGCTTTGCCAGTATAAATCCGTTGCCAATGCTGTTTGCGACATTTCTCAGATTGACAATTGTCAAATGCACTTACAAAATTGAGATTGAGCGGAAATGAGATATTTTTATAGGCATTCATCCAGTTACCCGTAAATGTTTCGCCATCATATTGACCAAAGATAAATCCTGATCGACGATTTTCATCATTCAATTCCACCAATTGCAACTGATGATTGAGATCTTTGCCTTCAAATTGAAAAATAATTCCACTGCTTTTTAATCTATAAATACCTTTGCAAGTATGGCCATCAGTACCTATAATCATTTCAACTGTATGTACCTTGTCCAAAGTGCCACATAAATTATTGATCCACAAGTCTTTGGTGCTAGAAGGAAACATATTTCTTACATCAGCTTTTGTAAAAGACTTTTGGCCAATCAAGGTACATGTCAGCAAAATTGTCGCTGCCAGTGTAAAAAATAACTGCCTTATGCATATCGTTAACAATGGACTTGTCGTAAATTTTATATTATGGTACTGGTATCGTATTAATAATTTTGGTGATGATGTCTTCCTGTGTTACATTTTCGGCTTCAGCCTCATAACTCAATCCTATACGGTGTCTCAATACATCTTTGCTCACATTGCGAATATCATCAGGGATCACATAGCCTCGTCGTTGCATAAAGGCATGTGCCTTAGCGGCAATGGCAAGATTTATACTCGCTCTTGGCGATGCGCCATAACTTATCAATGGTTGAATATCTTTCAAGCGATATTTTTCGGGATCTCTTGTCGCAAAAACGATATCAAGGATGTAATTTTCTATTTTTTCATCCATGTACACCTTGCGCACCGATTGGCGGGCGCGCAGGATGTCGTCGGGGTGGACTACGGGTTTGATCTCTTGGCCAAAACTTTCGGTAGTTAGGGGTTTGGGGTTTGGGGTTTGGGGT
>CALFYH010000060.1 GCA_937952155.1 uncultured Saprospiraceae bacterium | reverse complement strand
ATTTTTAAAAATATTAAATAAAATATTTTGCTCAAATGAACAAAGTGTTATTTTTACAATAAGTTTGATGAAACCGTTTAATCGGTAAACTAAACCATTAAATAATTAAAATACACATTTGAGATGAAGAAGTTAATTTTTAGTATTTATTTATTGTTCAATATTTTTATCGTTTCAGCAAATGTTGGTGGTTGGAATTGGAATGTAAATTTTAATGGAACAAATTATAGTGCAGGTACAAATCTTGGAACTTTTCAGCAAAATAATTTGATTTTGAAAGGTGGCTGGGGCAATTCTTGGCAGAATGGATGAGATGATGTGTGCCATATTTTATTAGAATATTCAGTTTCAGGTGGCGTATCAGGTAGCCAAATAATTTATTATGTTTCCGCTGCTTCTGGTGGGAATCCAGGCGACAAATACCATAGTAAAGAAGATTACACCGAAAATATTTCAAATTTAGCAGATGGTACTTACACACTGACAGTAAATTATAAACTATATGGTAGATATGGAAATGTATCTTGTGGAACTTCAGGTACGACCAATGAATTTACAACTGGAATTTTAAATACCCAAACATTTACTTTTACATTAGCAACTCCTATGTCAGTTGACTTGGTTGATTTTTATGCACATGTTGAAGGTAATAAGCATGTACTTGCTTGGAGTACTGCTAGTGAGCAGAACAATGATTATTTCGAAATTCAATCAGGCAATGATGGACTTAATTTTACGACATTAGGCGTCGTCAAGGGCCGAGGTACATCTAGAAGTACTAATAGCTATTTTTTTAACAATCAATCTGATGGAGATTTTGTTTATTATAGACTCAGACAAGTTGATTTCGATGGGAAAGAAACATATTCACATGTAATACTTGTCAAGAATGAGAAACAAACAAGGATAATAGATATCTTCCCAAATCCTACATTAGGAAAATTGACAATCACAGGATTAGAACTAGAAAGTGATTGCTCTGTTTCGGTTTTTGATTTAGCTGGAAAAATGGTCAAGAAATTGGTTTTGGATCAAGATGGCCAAACTGATTTGAGCGATTTGCATAGCGGACTATATATTATTGCCATTATTGCAAAAAATGAAACCAAAAATTTCAAGCTGTTAAAAGGATAATAACCTTAAGAAAAGGTCAGGACAAACTACTCAAGTAGCTTGTTACGTTTTTTTCTATCCTAGATCTTATATCACTATTATCGGATTTAATAAAATCTTTGCCAGTTATCATTTCGTACAATTGAATATATCGGGCTGATATTTCATTGATCAATTCATCTGGCATATCAGGTATTGATTGACCTTCCAATCCTTGAAGTCCATTGGCAATTAGCCATTCTCTTACAAACTCTTTGGATAGCTGAGGTTGATTTTCTCCTTTGCTTTGTCTTAATTCATACCCATCAGCAAAAAAGTAACGCGAACTGTCTGGTGTATGTATTTCGTCGATAAGAATGATTTTGCCATCCACAATACCGAATTCGTATTTGGTGTCAACCAATAATAATCCTCTTTCAGCAGCCATCTCTGTGCCTCGTTGGAATAATAATCGTGTATAATCTGCCAATGTGTCCCACACATCTTGACTTACAATCTGCTGGTCCAATATCTCACCCACACT
>CALFYH010000059.1 GCA_937952155.1 uncultured Saprospiraceae bacterium | reverse complement strand
GATCTCAGGTAAGTAAATTTTCGAATGGGTATAATAAATTGTTGATAATCTGATAGATAGGTAGAATGAACGTGCAGTTGGAATTAGCTTTTTCAGCAAATGATTATCTTAGGACTGAAAGATTTTGTATCAAACTAATTGAGTAAATGGCAAGCAAAAGCACGGCAACACAGGATGGACCTCAATACACCGAAAAGTACAACCCTGTTAAATCTCTATTAATTTCTCAACCCAAACCAGAAGATAAATCTCCCTACTATGAGCTGGAGCAAAAATGGAATCTCAAAATAGACTGGAGGCCATTTATACAAGTGGATAATGTTTCTGAAAAAGAATTCAGGAAAAATCGTATCAATCTTGGTGATTTTCCATGCGTAATTCTCGGTAGCAAAGGAGCTGTGGATAATTTTTTTCGTCTAGCCGAGGAGACTAGAGCGCGAATTTCTCAGGATACTCGATATTTTTGTCTCACAGAAGCTATAGCAAATTATCTACAGAAGTTTATTTTATACAGAAAGAGAAAGGTATTTGTAGGCAAAAGGATAGCTGATGATCTTGCACATTACTTTAATAAGTATAAAGCAGAAAAATTTTTGTTGCCATGTTCCAATTTGGGATCAACAGAGATTGTAAGTTATCTCGACAAACTTAATATCAATCATACCCAAGTTGTTATGTACAAGACAGTTTCTGCTGACCTTTCTGACTTGAGTGATGTATTTTATGATGTATTGGCTTTTTTTAGTCCACAAGGCATTGAGTCATTATTCGAAAATTTTCCGGACTTCAAACAGAATAATACGCGAATTGCTGTTTTTGGTAATGCAACCTGCAAGGCTGCAGAAGATAGAGGCCTTTTTGTCAATATAAAAGCACCTACACCTGAGGCGCCTTCTATGACAAAGGCATTAGAAAATTACATCGTGAAAGCCAATGGCAGTAAATAAAATTTTACAACCTGTAAATTGAATCGTGAATGAACGTCCAATTTATTCATGACCTCGAATCAAAGCTAAATCAGGATTTGCCAGGCGAAGTGGTGCAAAATTTAATGGCACCTATTGGATCTGAAAGATACCGTTTAGTTCCACAAGATCACAAAGTAGCTTGTGTCCTAGCACTCATTTTTCCAAAAGAAAATGAATGGCATCTATGTCTCATAGAGCGCACTAGTGAACATCCAGATGACAAACATGCTGGGCAAATATCTTTTCCTGGCGGTAAAATGAATGAAGATGATTATTCTTATGAAGATTGTGCACTTCGGGAAACATATGAAGAGATCGGAGTTGCCCCTGAAAGCATTGGAATCTTGGGTGGATTGACGCCTTTGTACGTTTACGTTTCTAACTTTTTGGTACATCCGTATGTAGGCTTCTCCACGGAATATCCAAGATTTATCAAACAAGAATCTGAAGTCAAAACTATTTTGGAAATTCCACTTGGTCACTTTCTAAAATCACGCAACAAATCTACTACTGAGATCAAAGTTCGCGATGTTGTCTTGCAAGATACACCATATTATGATGTCAATGGTCATAAAATTTGGGGAGCAACAGCAATGATGATTAGCGAATTAGAACACATTGTTAAGGATATCTTTTGAGTGGTTTTTAAATAACTTTAGTTTATTTAATACTATATCTTATTTTGTTAAATATAGAAATACCGTTATCCATGTTGTTATTATAAAGATGACCTTCTTTAATTTTCCTATTAAAAATAACAATCCTGAAATTTTAGCTATCTTTGCACTCTGAACATCTCCGGTATTATGAGACAATTCAAACGCTATACGGTAACATCAGCACTACCTTATGCTAATGGCCCTTTGCACATAGGTCATCTTGCAGGTGCTTATCTTTCCGCAGATGTATATGTCCGTTTTCAGCGACTGATGGGGAAAGACATCGTATTTATTTGTGGATCTGATGAACATGGTGCTGCCATCACCATTAAGGCAATGAAAGAAGGCAAATCTCCGCAAGAAGTCGTGGATATATATCATACAATGTTTGAAGAGACATTTGCTCGTATGGGCGTTTCTTTTGACATGTACCACAGGACTTCAGCTGGTTTACATCATGAGACATCTCAAGAGTTTTTCAGTACATTATATCGTAAAGGAGAATTTGAAGAGAAAGAATCCGAACAATATTTTGACGAAGAAGCGCAACAGTTTCTAGCAGATAGATATATCATGGGTACTTGCCCTAAATGTGGTAATGAAGAAGCCTATGGTGACCAATGTGAAAAATGTGGTACTGCACTTAGCCCGACAGAACTTATCAATCCAGTTTCGAAGCTTTCAGGAGCAAAGCCAGTATTAAAGAAAACGGTTCACTGGTATTTACCATTAGATAAATACGAAACTTGGCTTAGAACTTGGATAGAAACTGGTGAACTCGATGGTAAAACCACGCATGATCCAGATGATTGGAAAAATCACGTTCTTGGTCAGTGTAAATCATGGTTGGACGGAGGCTTACAACCAAGGGCAATGACACGGGATTTGGATTGGGGCGTAGATGTACCTCACCATATCAAAGGCCATGAAGGTAAAAAATTGTATGTTTGGATGGATGCGCCGATAGGCTATATTTCTTCTACCAAACAATGGGCTGCAAACAATAAAAAGAACTGGAAAAAATATTGGCAAGACGACGAAACAGCATTAATTCATTTCATTGGAAAAGATAATATTGTTTTTCACTGCTTGATATTTCCTGCGATTTTGAAAGCACATGGTGACTACATTTTGCCTGTCAATGTACCTGCAAATCAATTTATGAATCTCGAAGGTAGAAAGATATCTACATCGAGAAATTGGGCAGTGTGGGTACATGAATATCTTGACGAAATACCGAATAGACAAGATGAATTGCGCTATGTCATGATAAAAAACATGCCTGAGCAAAAGGATAGTGAATTTACTTGGAAAGGATATCAAGATGCTGTGAATAACGAGATGGTCAATAATATTGCTAACTTTGTAAATAGGGTAGTAGTCCTAGTCAATAAATATTATGATGGAAAAGTACCTGCATTTGATGAATCTTTAGATATATATGGGCCTGAAGGTCAAATGGATACAACATACCATGATTCTGAAATGTTGAGGCTTTTCGATAATATCCATGAAATGTGTGATTATCTTCGGTCGTTTGATTTCAGGTCGGCATTAAAGATATTGATGGATATTTCTACTCAGGGCAATCAGATATTGCAGTTTAACGAGCCTTGGAAAGCTATCAAAGAAGATCCAGACACTGTCCGTGTTGTTATGAATTTATGTATTCAATATGTAGCTGCTATCGGTGTGATATGTCGTCCATTTATGCCATTCACATCGGATAAAATTAGAAATTTACTGGGTCAAAAGCCAATATTGGAGAAAGGAGAGCTTGAATCACTGCTAGATAAAATGGCAGAAGGCGAAGTCATCTTGAAGAAAAATCATAAAATTGGCGAACCAGTCCATCTCTTTACTAGAATAGATGATGAAGTCATCAGTAATCAAATAGCAAAACTTCAAGCTACGGACCAGGTGCAACAAAGTGTCGAATCAGAAAAGGTAACTGAGACCCAATATCAACCTATAAGA
>CALFYH010000058.1 GCA_937952155.1 uncultured Saprospiraceae bacterium | reverse complement strand
AGTAAGAATCTGATTCTATATATGAATTTAATTTTGTCCATTGCTCATCTGCTGTAATTGTGGTTGTTCCAACTTTATAGTCAACTAAATTAATATCAGATCTTTCAGCTGGAATATAAATTAGGCTTCTATTTCTACTTGTACTTCCAGTCTCATTATTCAAATTTCTTGCACCTGACCCACCAATGACGTAGGAATAAGGATTACTTTTTTGACCTTCATAAATAAGAGAAAATGTTGTCGATACATTTTTTTTGCCCGTCCAGTCTACTACGTATGTTAATGTTCCAAGTACTCTGTGTCCAGTTGCAAAATCTGATCTACCAAAAGATGGAAAGTTTCTACCATTTACGTGGACTTGTCCTCTCCATTGAGAAGAATTTTGAGAAGATGTACCTTCACTTAATGCATAAGCGTCACCATATGTGTATGCAAGTGTTGTTTTCAAACCAAAGCCAAAGTCTTTAGCTACTTGTCCAGTAATCGTATAAGTGTGCCCTTCATTAGTATTTGATGCTAAATAAATTTCTGAATAAGTGGCATCTATACTTTTTCTATTAAATACGGGTCTATTATCCTTCCCTGCAAGATAAAAACTTACTGTTGTATCTGAATTAATATTAGTATAAGCAATATTGTTTAGTGTTTTTGAATATATACCTTCAATTGATGCATTTATGTCAAATGGAAGTTTGAAGTCAACACCTAAGTTAGCTCTAAATACTTGAGGATATTTAAAATCAGGTGTGAATAGATTTATTGATCCTGAAGGAATTTTAAAGTTCGGATCTTCATATTGCTGATTAATGTCTGATTTAAAGATAGTCTCAGTATTTAATCTTTGAACAGTACCTTGAGTAAGTCCATTATTATTAAACATGGCAGCAGGCCACACAAATGGAATTCTACTTGTAAAGATACCTAATCCACCTCTTAAAGTAAGTTTGTTTGATGCTTCAAAATTAAAACCTAATCTTGGAGAAAACATAACCTGCCCATCTGGCGATTTTCCAGCTTTAACATCTTTTGCAATAGGATAATAAGTTGCAATCTTTGGAAGTGCTGTTGTATTTAAATAAGTGTCTTCTTTTGGATCATCCAATATAATTGGTAAATCCACTCTTAAACCAGCAGTAACATTCAATTTTGATGAAATTTTTATTTCATCCTGAGCGTAAAATCCTAATTGCATCGCCTTTAAAGCTGCTGCGGCTTTCGAATCATCACCAGTTACTTCATCGACCAAAGAGTAAGATCTTCTGTACTCAAATGCCTTTTCATTTTTGAAATCTGCAATACTTTTAAATCTATATGAACCAAAATTTTGTGGTATAAAAGAATTAAACATATCATAGTACTCATTGTGTGTACCTAAAGTAATGGTATGATTGCCTTTGTATAATTTAAAATTATTGGTCAATGTGAAAATATCCTGATCAAGTCTATTAGCGGTAGAAAATTCTTCTGTTCCAAATGTAATTGTGTTAGAACCTGAACCATCTTCGATAGTAACATATGGGAAATCTGAACCCAAAGCATCTCTATCATCTCTGACTTTGGTATATCCTATTATTAAATTATTGCTAGATTTATTTCCAAATCTAGATTTAATTTCTAAGGCAGAACTATTTGTTACACTTGGAAAATAAATTCCATTATTTGAAAAATTAATTCTATTTGCACTGCTTGAAAATCTATCAAATTGTTCTGCTTTAGTATAACTATGTCTTAGTGTCAAAGAGTGATTTTTGTTTATATTATAATCGATTTTACCAAACAATTTCAAACCTTTCAACTCATCATTTTGAGATAAATAAGAACCTGGATCATAACCATATTTTGATTTTGTATAATCTACAAGAGAATCTATCGTAGATTGCTTTGAAGCTCCTTTATAAGTACCTAAATCAAATGGAAGTGGTGTATCATCAGCTTGAATCTCCACGTTTGTAAAGAAAAAAAGCTTATCTTTAATTATTGGTCCACCTAAAGATAGTCCATATATATTATTACTAAATGGGTCAAGCGATTTTCTTGTAGCACCAGTTCTGTCTGTCAAATTCTTATTAGTTTTACCTACCATTTTTTCATTCTGGATAAAGTAGTAAGCCGTTCCCTCAAAATTGTTTGTACCTGATTTAGTAACTGCGTTTACACCACCTCCAGCAAAACCTCCTAAACTAACATCATAAGGAGATAAAACTACTTGAAATTGGTCAATTATGTCAATAGATACTGGAGAAATACCTGTTTGTCCACCATTTGTGCCAGTGTCAGATAACCCAAATACATCATTGTTTACAGCTCCATCGATGAAAACAGCATTATACCTGTTGTTAGTCCCTGCAAAAGATATACCTGAACCATAACCAGTTGACTGAGGATTTAATCGTAAGAAATCATTTAAACCTCTATTTAGCGTTGGCATAGCGTCAATTTTTTCGGTAGTAATTTGGCTTCCAGCACCTACATTCTTACCAAGTGTACCCGCTTTAGCAGTTATTTGAACTGTCTCTAGAACAAGTCCACCTTCCTTCAAAATTGTATTTAAACGATAGGTTTCTCCTAAATTTAAAAATAAATTATCATATTTTTGGTCTGTGTAACCAACATATGAAATCACAACTAAGTAAGGCCCACCGACTCTCATATTCGCGATAGAGTATTGTCCATCTTCATTGGTAATAGCCCCATATGTTGTTCCTGATGGCGTATGAGTTGCAATTACATTTGCTCCAATTAGAGTTTGGTTGTTGTCATCAGTAACTGTACCAACCATGCTTGATGTCGTCACCTGCGCTTGAACTCCAAGCCCTAGCAGCAGAAATAAAAAAATGTGTACAAATCTTGTCTTCATAAAACTTTGATTTTGGTTTGTCGCCTCCTGATGTCCTTTTTTAAATATCAGAAGCCAACGGTTAATTAATGATTGATTTGGTTAAAAAAATTTCCACAAAAGTAAGGACTAAATATTAAAATAATGTTAATTTTTATATATAAAAATTATATATTTGATTTTTT
>CALFYH010000057.1 GCA_937952155.1 uncultured Saprospiraceae bacterium | reverse complement strand
ACTGCTTTTATACGAAGTAATTTCTTAGGCTACCAAAGACATTTATGTGCCTTAGATGATATACATGAAATAGAACATCATTTATATGATTCCATGAGTTTAGGCAAAATAAGAACTTATCCGCACCTGACAGAGCCAGTATTAAGAGATGTGTCGATCATACACCTTGATCTTTCATCCATTAGATTGGCTGATTGTCCTGGCTGTGTAGATGGTTTACCTACTGGACTTAATGCCGAAGAACTTTGCCAATTAATGAAATATGGAGGCATGTCTTCTCAGTTGCAATCCTTATTAATTAATACAACCAATCTTACCCAAGATTCTAATCAGATCCACCATTTAGTAGCAGAAAGTATTTGGTATTTTGCAGAAGGCCTAAATCACAGATCCAAAGATCATCCTGCATTGTCATCTGACTTTTCGGAATTTATAGTTTATTCAGAGAGTATAGAAGATGATTTGATATTTTTAAAAAATAACTTAACTCAAAAATGGTGGATTAAAAAGCCGGAAACGAATCCACCGAAATATATGGCTGTTTCTTATGAAGAATACCAGTCTTCTATAGGAGAAAATGTTTCAGAGCGCATTATGAAATTTATCAATGAAAGTCGGCCATAATAAATCAAGATAGATTATAAGATTTTCTCAACACCTATACCTCTACTTCCTTTCAAAAGGATGGTAGAATTTTGATAATTTTTATTTTGGAAATATTGCTTTGCCTGTTCTATGTTTTCAAAATAATTTCCTTTTTGACCATTACCAGCTAAACAAAATTGCCTACCTATGAATATTACATCGACAAAATCCATATCACTGGCCAAATTGATAATTTTTATATGTTCAGGTAGAGCAAAATCGCCCAGTTCAAGCATATCACCCAGCACTGCAACTTTCGGCCCAGACATTTTACAAAAACTCTCGATACTTAAGGCCATAGACGAAGGATTAGCATTATAGGCATCCTTTATGATAGTGTTAGTGCCCATCTTCAATATTTGGGATCTGTTATTGTCTGGTACATATTCGCCAATTGCTTCTATGATTTCCGATTTTTCAACACCAAAATATGCACCAGCACAAATAGCAAAAGCTATATTTGGCAAATTGTAGATGCCATATAATTGCGTTTTGAATCGGGAATTACCATATTCCAAATTTAATGTTAGTTCGTCTTCTATCACATTAAGTATCTCATGTACTTTGTATGGGATAATAAGTGCGTTTTGGGGAACTAATGACATTAAAACATCATCATCTTCATTGACAAATATTTTACCTCCGATTTTGGCCAAATGCCTATACATTTCGGATTTACCTTTTTTAATACCTTCTACACCACCAAATCCTTCTAAATGCGCCTTGCCAATATTTGTTATCATTCCATAATCAGGGGCAGCAATCTTACATAATAGGTCTATTTCACCTTGATGATTTGCACCCATTTCCACAATCAAAAATTCAGCATCAACAGGTGTAGATAAAATTGTTAACGGAACACCTATATGATTATTTAGATTACCTTCAGTAGCGTGAGTTTTAAATTTTTTACTCAATACATTACGGGTCAATTCTTTTGTTGTGGTCTTGCCATTTGATCCAGTCAAGGCAAGGACAGGAATAGTCAATGTCGATCTATGTTTATTTGCTAATTGTTGCAATGTAGTCAATACATCTGCAACAACTATGTATCTTTTATCACCCAAGACAACAATACTTTCGTCATCTACTACTACATAAGATGCTCCCAATTCTAATGCTTGAGTTGCAAAAGTATTTCCATCAAAGTGGTCTCCACGCAATGCAAAAAAGATCGAATTCTCCCTGATTTTCCTACTATCAGTTGATATCGCTCGAGTTTCAAGCCAAACTTTATACAAAGATTCTATATCCATAAACAAAAAACCCCTGCAAATGCAAGGGTTAATTTTAAAATTTGATCAAAATTATTTATATCTTCTTTTGATTTTTTTACCACTTTCTTTGAAGCTATTACCTCCAACGTCTTCATTACCTGCCTGACCTCCTACTCTGATCATTGCGCATCTAAATCCAATGGTTCTGTCAGACTTATCTTCGTCTTTGTATCTTCTTGCTCCTGGAGACAACCAGAATAATCTGTCTGCCCATGAACCACCTTTGTACACCTTAGACTTATCACTTACCAATGTGGTCTCGCCATAAAGGTACTTGATATAATCTTCATCGCCATCTTCATGATTTCTAACATCACCTTTTTTATAATTTTCGCGATCTTGAGCTTCCTCATCATCTACATTTCTGTACTTAAGTCTGCCCAAAGAATCTTTTTCTACAGGTTTACCTTCTTCGTCGATAACTAGGGTCTGGAATTGATTACCTCTATATGGATTCAATTCGTGGTTTTCTGCATCATTTAAAGTAAGCGATGTCATTGGACGATACGTATCAGCTGTCCACTCATTTACGTTACCTGCCATATTATACAAACCAAAATCATTTGGTAAGTAAGATCTAACAGGACCACAGAATGACGCGTTATCATTCAAATTACCAGCAAGACCCATATAATCTCCACGACCTCTCTTAAAGTTTGCAAGAATTCTACCTTGAGTAGATGTTCTTTTTTTGTATCTTACTGTATTACCATTCCAAGGATAGATACGTCTCTCTGTATATACCTCATCTTCAGATGCAGGTTGGTTGCCTTGTAAAGCCAAAGCTGCATATTCCCATTCTGCCTCCGTAGGGAGTCTATAATCAGGAAGCAAGATACCATCATCAAACATTACTGGTCTTTCGCCACCATTTACTAGGTTTGGAAGGTTTTTCTTCACATTTCCTTGGTATTGACCTGTAAGATATGCTTTTGTATCAAAATTATCAGAATCTTTTGAATCAGGTGTTGGGTTAAGAATGCCTTTTTCTATCAATAACATTTCATTTACACGACTAGATCTCCACTTACAATAATCATTAGCTTGTAACCATGAAACACCTACTACTGGATAATCATCATAAGATGGATGTCTGAAATAAGTCTCTACCAAAGGCTCATTAAATGCAAGCTCTTCTCTCCATACTAAAGTATCTGGTAAAGCTTTTCTATATACTTCGTTGTAACTAACATATCTGTTTTTCAACCAATGTAAGTAACCACGATAATTGATATTTGTAACCTCAGTCTCATCCATGTAGAATGAAGATACAGTCACCCTGCGAGGTACATTGTTAAATTCGTAAGTGATGTCTTGCTGAGTAAGACCCATATTAAACGTACCACCTTCTACGAGCACAAGATTTGGACCATCGATCTGGCCTTCATAATCCTTCTTTTCGAAGCCTCCCCATTCAGGATCATTATACTTCCAGCCCGTATCAGAAGCTTTTTCACCGCTACCTTTCTTACTGCAGGAAGCAAAAATTATGGCAACAAATGCCAAAAAACTTAATGAATTAATTAAATTTTTCATTTACTGATATTCTTATTTTCTATTTTAGCGCCCAAATATAAGGTTATTTTAAAAAGATCGGAAGAGCACACGTCTGAACTCCAGTCACTGAC
>CALFYH010000056.1 GCA_937952155.1 uncultured Saprospiraceae bacterium | reverse complement strand
TAAAATTCAATTTTTCCTCATCATTCGACGTAAACACAAAATACTCTACAGTCCCAATATTTTCAATTATCAACCTTATTTAGATTATTTGAAGTGGGCCTTAATAAAAAGATTGGATTTACATTTTTGTAAGTATAATAAGGATGCGCCAAGTAACATTACATATTTTGCATGGCATAACCATAAAATTACATTAGGCATCAAGTATATAAACCACATTTTTCCTAAATATAATCAGAAATAAGATACATAAATCAAACTATCTTATCTTTGGATAAAATATTTAAAAATGCGCTTTATCTTCCTGATTTTTTTGACATTGATTTTATCGGTTTCTGCGCTGTATAGTCGGAAATTGAATGTAGGCGCTACACAAGCATATGCCACGATTACTGCTGCTGCCAATGACGCTTTGCCAGGAGACTCTATAGTTTGTCATGATGCAGTGATCAATGGCGGTATGTTTATTGCGAATCTTCAGGGTAATGCCAACCAATGGATTCATATCCTATTGGCTGAAAATATCACTTCGATTATCAAAGGCGGAAATAATAGCATCCAATTTTCTGATGCAGCTTATGTTCATATAGAAGGATTCATCATAGAAGGACAAACGGGCAATGGTCTCAATATAGATGATGCAGGAAGTTTCGACACACCTACACATCATATTCGTATAGTAAATTGTGTTTTTAGAGATGTTGACGCGACTGGCAATAATGATTTGCTCAAGTTGTCAGGATTAGATGATTTTGAAATTAAAAACTGTACATTTCTAAATGGATCTATCGGTGGCAGCGGTATAGATATGGTAGGATGTCATCGTGGGCAAATAGTTGGGAATTCGTTTAAAAATATGGGTACCAATTCCATCCAAGCCAAAGGAGGAACAGCAGAAATTAAGATCATAAGAAATTTCTTTGAGAATGGCGGCGCTCGAGCCATGAATCTCGGTGGAAGTACTGGTTTGGCATTTTTTAGACCACAAAATGCAACAGCGGAAGCAGAACGAATCCAAGTCATTGCCAATGTCATCCAAGGTTCGGAAGCTGCAGTGGCTTTTGTAGGATGTCGAAATGTAGAAGTGAGCAACAATACTATACTTTTTCCACGCAAATGGATCCTCCGAATCTTGCAGGAAACTGTAGATACTACTCGCTTTTTGCCATGCGGAGACAATAGATTTTACAATAATATCGTCATCATCGACCAAAATGTAAGTGTTGACGTCAATATTGGACCCAATACGGCACCAGAAACGTTTACTTTTGAAAATAATCTATGGTGGAAAACAAGCAACCCAAGTTGGAATGGCCCCAGTTTACCAGGTCAAGTCCTAGGAAGTATCATCGCTGATCCGCTTATAATCCAAAATAGTTTGTATCAAATATCAAGTACAAGTCCGGCTATAGCACAAGGAATTCCCTATTCCATGACAGTGCTGGATATCGAGGGTCAAGCCTATAACGATCCGCCATCTATCGGAGCT
Organism: uncultured Saprospiraceae bacterium; assembly: GCA_937952155.1. Lineage (GTDB taxonomy): Bacteria > Bacteroidota > Bacteroidia > Chitinophagales > Saprospiraceae > OLB9. Next base: position 544 of record CALFYH010000056.1, on the reverse strand, counting down.
TTTGAAGGTCGAAAAGTAATTTCTGCTGTGGATGATCAGATACAAACTTTGATAAACATATATCCTAATCCCACAAATGAACTATTGAATATCAAGTTTCCAAATGAAGCAATAAGATCAATAATGCTCTATGATTTAGGTGGCAAATTAATATCCCAATACCAAACTGGATCAAATCATTTTGAAATCAATGTCCGCGAACTATCTTCAGGAATGTATATATTGAATATCACGGATGATAATGGATCAAAAGTATCTAGAAAAATTATACTACCCTAACTGTATTTAGTTCTTAATGATAATTTGTAATATTCAACACATAACCAAACTCAAAACATAAAAGCCCTACTTTTTATAAGCAGCAAAATCATACGTTAAAGTCAATAAAACATCAACAGGAATATCAATATGAAAACCTGGTGTGAATCTTAGCTTTTGATTTTTCAATTTATTTAGTGCCTCCAGCAATAATTTATCAGCATTTTCGCCAGCCATATTCTTATAAATTTGAATATTACCAATATATCCATCATTTTGAATAATC
>CALFYH010000055.1 GCA_937952155.1 uncultured Saprospiraceae bacterium | reverse complement strand
CAGTGACTGGAGTTCAGACGTGTGCTCTTCCGATCTTGGCGAATTCGAGATTGTGGAAGTAAAAATCCCTCAAAAGATCGTAGGAATGACTTTGGGAGACTTAGACATTAAGAAAAAATATCAAGCACATATTGTCACAGTTATTAAACAAACCGAAAGGAAAAACTATCTAGGCAGTCAATTCTTGGAAAGAAATGTCCATGGTGTACTTCATTCAATATATCAATTTGAATCGAATGACTTATTGCTGGTATTCGGTACAAAAAAGAATATCGACAAGTTTATCGAAGACAATATCTGATTTTAACAGACGTTATATTTCACTATAGCAAGCAAATGCTATTGCTATCCATAAAGCATGGCTATAATGTTGTGTTAAATTAGTTATAAATATCCTTTTTATACTTAGATTTAAGTAATTTTGCCTATTAAAAAAATAAAATATATGAAGCACCTAGTTTCTTTCATTGCCATTATCGCGCTAATCTTAGCTCTGCCGAGTGACAATTTTGCTCAATTGAGGAAAAGAACTACTTCAAAAACAACCACAACTAAAAAGGAAAAATTAGATGAAGATCAGACAAAGTTTCTCGATAAGACATATGCTGAATTGAAATTCGGTAATTTAGGTTTTTTTAATGGGTTAAACATTTCATCAAAATTGAGTTTGGGATATAAAGTGCATGAGCGCTTAAGTTTTGGTGGTGGCATGAAGTTGTTTTTCATTCAAAATGTAGTACAAAATGCACCAGATCCTTCAGTTTTTGATGTTGGTGGATTTGTACACGCCCGTGCAAAAATCACCAATGAAATTTATTTTCAAGGCGAATATGCATTTATGAAATATGGCAAAGATCCAGACAATTATAGATATCGTGATTTCATTACTGCTCAGAATTTAAATTACCCACTTTTTGGCTTGGGATATATGAGCGGTACAGACAAATGGCGATTTGGTATTGAACTCTTATATGTAGCAAGTGAAAAAGCGAGAGATTATCAAGGTTCTATTGTAGAATATTGGTTTGGAGCCAGTTACAATTTCTGAAATCCCTGACGCATAATGGTAAAAATCGGTAGAACAGAGCTTGGTGATTTTCCACTATTACTTGCACCTATGGAAGATGTGAGTGATCCACCATTCCGTGCGGTTTGTAAAGATCAAGGCGCTGATCTCATGTTTACCGAATTTATATCTGTAGAAGGTCTGATCAGAGATGCTGGAAAAAGTATTCAGAAATTGGATATTTACGATGACGAAAGACCTGTAGGAGTTCAGATTTTTGGTGCCGAAATAGAGTCAATGGGTAGAGCTGCAGAGATTGTAGAAGAAGCAAATCCTGAATTACTAGATATCAATTTCGGCTGTCCGGTCAAAAAAGTGGTTTGTAAGATGGCTGGTGCTGGCATCCTTCAAGACATACCCAAAATGATAAAACTAACTGAAAA
>CALFYH010000054.1 GCA_937952155.1 uncultured Saprospiraceae bacterium | reverse complement strand
CTTTGAAAAAAAATATTAATGTCATTTTATGTTCCCCAAAAGTTGCATTTATGACGTGAATCTAAATTATAATAAAATAAATCTAGAATACTCATTAACAGCTATTCAAATATCAACTTTTGGTGTTCTACTTTTTCGTGGCAAAGAATTGAAAGGCAAAGAGCTTATTCAAACGGCACAAAAGTTGGATCCATATGATACAAATGTTATATTAAATAGTGCGTTTACTCTCTTGATTGAAAGTGATTACAATAAATGTATAAGTATGTTTTCTTATGTAATTTCTACCAATCTAAATTTATCTTATGCATTTGCAAATCGAGGATTAGCAAAAATACTCGATAACAATGTTAGCAACGGATTAACAGATATCAACAAAGCATTAGAGATCAATGTAATAGAACCATATGCCCATAGAAGTAAAGGGATTTATTATTTCAATAGTGGTAACTATAAAAAAGCTCTTGAGCATTTTCGTATAGCATTTAAGTATGGTAAAGACACTTATGAAGTGGAAGAATACATTGATTCTTGTTTGAAGAAAATCTTGGAAAATTAGGTATTAATAATTTGAGAATTTAGGTTGAGCTTTTAGCCCATACAAAACATAGATTTCAAAGACTATTTTAACTTGACTACTTTTCATCTGCGATATCTGATAAATCTGTGAGAAAAAAATTAAAATAATCTACATCCGCAAAAAGACTGCGCAAAAGCCTTTTACCTTTGCATCATAAGAATAAAATACTTTCAAATGAAAGCCAAAATACTTGATATACTTTCAGAAATAGAATCAAAACGGAACGTCAGAATCCTTTACGCTGCCGAATCAGGTAGTAGAGCCTGGGGATTTCCATCTCCTGAAAGTGATTTTGATACACGGTTTATATACGTAAAGCCAATGGATGCCTACCTATCTATAGTAGAAAGTGATGGTCAACTGAGTTATCCATTGGATGAAGTTTTTGATATCAATGGTTGGGACTTACAGAAGACTTTGCGCCTCGTGCGTAAGTGTAATGCTACTCCTTTTGAATGGTTGCAATCGCCCATAGTATATAGAGAAGAAGCTGGATTTAAAGAACAATTATGGACATTGTGTCAGGAATTTTTCAATCCCAAGGCTCTGATATTTCATTATTTGGGTATCACTAAAGGTGCTTTGTCTAAAACAAATGAAGAAGGAAATCTAAGTGTAAAAAAATTCTTTTACATCATCAGGCCAGTACTTGCAGCCCTGTGGACTCAAAAATATCAGACCATACCACCGATGAATATCGAACCATTATCGGAATTATTGCCTTTAGATTTGGATAAGCTAATGAAGGAGTTAATTATCATGAAGTCAAGTGCCAATGAAGGATTGGAATTTAAAACGCCGGAAGTATTTATGACCTTTATACAAGAATCGATGTTATTTTTGGAGTTTGAGGCTAGAAATATGGATGATCGTAATTTTGGTCACCAAACTTTAGATCAATTTCTCAGAAATAGGATAGAAAAATATGACCATTGATGAATTAAGAAAAAGCGGGTGCATTCTTATGGAGTGTATCAGCGGCAGCAGAGCTTATAATTTGGATACGGCGTCTTCGGATACCGATATCAAAGGTGTTTTCTATTTGCCCAAAGACCAGTATTTTGGCTTGGAATATATCCCACAGATATCTAACGAAACAAATGATGTGGTGTTTTATGAGTTGGGCAGATTTATAGAGTTATTACTTAAAAATAATCCCAATATCCTGGAATTGCTTGCGACACCAACCCATTGTGTGTTATATAAAAATTCCATTCTTGATGTATTTACACCCGAAATGTTTTTGTCTAAATTGTGCAAGGAGACCTTTGCCAATTATGCAATTAGCCAGATAAAAAAAGCGAAAGGGCTCAAGAAAAAAATCAATAATCCAATGGAAGAAACACGAAAGACACTATTGGACTTTTGCTTTGTCATAAAAGAAAATGTTGCTATTCCAATTATCCATTGGTTGAATAATAATGGATATGAACAAAAAAAATGTGGATTGTCAAAAATCCCCAACACTAAAGGAATGTACGCCTTGTATAATAACCAAAATGATCTTTTTTCCTATAAAGGAATAATATCAGACGAAATGTCAAATGAAGTTAGTCTTAGTTCTATACCAAAGGATGAAATTCCAAAGGCGCATCTTTTTTGCAACCTAGAATCCTATTCTGTATATTGCAAAGAGTTCAGAGAATATTGGTGTTGGATTGAGAAGAGAAATGATGCTCGGTATCAAAATAATTTGGCCCATGGAAAAAAATATGATTCCAAAAATATGATGCATACAATTCGACTATTACAAATGGCCAATGAAATCATTTCAGATCAAAAGATCAATGTATGGCGGAACAATAGAGACGAATTATTATCGATAAAGAGTGGTCAGATGGATTTTCATTCATTAATGAATCTTGGTGACATATTAATGAAAGAAATAGAATTGAATTTAACTCAATGTTCACTTCAGGAAGCTCCTAACAAAAAGTATGTTGAGCAATTATTGGTAGCAATTAGAAGTAAATTATACACTTAGTTAATGTTTTTATAACTCACTGATGATTGCACAGTTTTCTTTTCCCATCTGCGAAATCAAATAAATCCGCGATAGATAATGCAAAATCATTAGAAAAAAATACCAAATATTATTACTTTTTCACCAGATGAGCAATTTTTCTGCGTATAATTTGCATATTCCCAAATAATGTATTATATTGCACTGCATTAGCATCAATAATGGTCTTGAGATAATAAATATTCGAATCCAAATTTCTTAGCATAGGCAATTTGTCAAAAAAAAATGATAAATAATTCAGGAATCAGGAATCGTGAATTATTTATCATTTTGTAAGTGAAAGGTGGGATGGATTATATTTTGATAAACGAATTTGTCAAGGTTTGATTGTCATAAAAACATCTTATGAAATATTGACCAGGCACAAGATCCTGAATATTGATTTTGACTTTCGAATTTTCTGGTTTTATTACCTGATCGAGCAGCAAACCGGTAGCACTAAGCAATTCTATGCGTAATGGAATTGAGTCTTTAGCAGTTATGTATATCACATCGCTTACCGGATTAGGATAAATCTCCATAATATTCGATTTCACTTGGGTATCACTATCACAAGGACGACTATACAGATAACCATTAACAACTCTTATCAATAAATCATGAAGACTTTCTACCTGATACTCATCATGAACCGGATCAATATGGTCATTGCCAATACCACTATCATTGGTAATAAAAATATAAGTGCCGTTAGTCAAAATGGAAGTAAACTTTAAAAGGAATTCGGTTTCTCTATCTATGCCACTACCCGATATAGGTATAATCTTTATACCCTTACTCGAAGCTTGGGAAATGACATTTTTATAATACTCAATTTTTTCTTTATGAGGTGGAGCATCAAGGATAAGGAAAACCAACTTTGTATCTGCTGCTTCATCCCAAGAAAGATTCATACAATGTATAAGTGCGGAATCCACTGCTTCTGGAAAATCTCCTCCACCACTAGCATACTGAGCGTCAATAAATGAAATTAATTTTTCCTTTTCACTAGTAAAGTCACAAGCTTTCGTGACATACTGATCGTTTATATCTCGATAAAAGACGCTACTATAATTTATTTTGATATCACTATTGGAAGCTTCTATGGATTCAATGACAGATGAAAGGTCAGATTTTAGGAACTCAATTTCATCACTCATAGAACCTGTTGCATCTACCACAAATGAAATGTTTGCCTTCATAATTGGTTGACATTTTTTATCCAGAATAATGTGCGTACCATCCTGACGCCTTCGATTGATTTTCATTTTACCACTTAAATTGCCATATTTATATTCCAAAAATGGACTTTTTATGACTTTTGAAAAAGATGTATCAAACAATTCAGCATGTCCTTGCTTGTCAGTAACAGCTGCCCAAACAATATTGCCATGGTCATTTTTAAGAAATACAGAAACCCCAGATATTGGATAATGGCTTGTATTGGTTATAAAAACTGGATAACGATGTGATGTGTGAATAGTCCAATAATTGTTCATATTTTTGAACTCATCCTTTACAAGCAAATCAGACCATTTTTCCCAATTATTGAGATCATTCCATTCTCCTGCTGTAATCTTACCCACCCGATCTGATTCCATAGATTTTTCAGAATGCAGGTTGCTGCTCGAAGTAACTCTAACGCCGTCTAAAAAGTAAACTGTTTCGTCTGATCTTGAGCCTCTTACAGAGATTTCACTTCCGTCTGAACTGAAGACACCTGCACTGCTCGCAGCAATGTCAGAGATAGATTTTGTAGGAAGTTTACGGATTTTATCAGCAGTTATAGTTCCTGATGAAGTGCAATCAGACATCACAAGTGGAACTTTGTATCCCTTGATCTCAATACCCAATTCCAAAAGAGTCGTATCATCTGAAAGTATAAAATTGACTACGTTTGTTCCCTCTTTAACAATAAGTCCTGCGTGCCGCTGTGCCGTATATCCAACATAACTGGCCTCCACCTCATAGATGCCAGCTTTTAAATTTGAAATCAGGTAACTACCTTCAATATCGGTTTCGGCACCATTGACCAAAATACCATTTTGGTAGATCACCACATTTGCAAAAATCACTGGTTCGCCCTTCTGATCTGTAACTTTTCCTGTGATTGTACAATTTTCAGAAACAGTTAGTAAGTTGATTAGAAATAAAAAAAGTGTCAATGCGCTGTTCATGATATAAAATTTATAGGTTAGAAAATGTACTAAAAATCTACATGTAATTTTTTTAACGAAATGGAAGATCTCAAAGTCGCATAAGGGCTATTGATTTTGTTTCCAACTGTCGCCATGGATAACAAAATGCACGTATATTATACTAAAATGTGTAATCAATACCTCCCATCCTTCACCCACGGCAATTTCTCCATCTTACTCACCTCCAGACTCGCGAAACCAAAATCATCGACTACCTTGCCGAGGACGATGTAGCAACCTTTGCCATGGAAAGGATAGACCTTCAAGCTCGGCGGGAAGTGTACGGTATCGAAAAAGTGCCCATCGACATCTGTCATCGTGCCGAAATTCATGAGATCACCTTTGGAAGTCGTTACCCACTTGCGGCAGACGTAGTAGCCGACCATACGAACGGTCTGACCGAGATAATCTTTCATTTGGGTGGCTTTGATATCTCCACGAAACTTGGTCTGTAGGAGATCAAACGGATTGCAAAGTGGAAATCCAAGCAACTCTATCTCGTCAAAAGCCTGCTCGTGTTCCGTCTCAGCAAGTATGGGCAGCGTATAGTTTTCTGGCTCGGTGTCGAAGAGCATCTCTCCAGCATAGACGTGTTTGATGAGTGGATTGTGGACGGCATTCTTCTCCCACATGAGTTCGTACTTGTTCATACCTGTCCAGCGGAAAGCACCGATGCGGATGAGAATCTCGAGCTGCTCCTTGGATATATTGATACGATGCGTAAAGTCTTTCAAACTGCGATAATCACCGTGTATCTGTCGCTCCTCTACGATGGCGTGGGCGAGTTTTTGCTCCAAATTGGCGAGATGTATGAGCCCGATGTAGATCGTAGTGCCATAGATATTGGTAAGATATGTAGAATTATTGACACAAGGTGCTTCTATCTTGGCGCCACACATTCTGGCCTCGTGAACATACTGCTCCGTACTGTAGAAACCACCAAAATTATTGATCACTGCTGTCATAAATTCTAGTGGAAAGTAGGTCTTGAGATAAAGACTCTGGAATGATTCAGCCGCAAAACTCGCCGAGTGTGCCTTACAAAATGAGTAACCACTGAAGCTCTCGATCTGCCGCCATACTTCCTTGCTGAGTTCGTCAGGATAACCACGTTGTTTGCAGTTGCGAAAATACTTTTCCTGTAACCGGTAGAAGGTATCCGAGCTCTTTTTTTTGCCGGTCATGATACGGCGCAGCACATCAGACTCATCGAGATCAAGGCCCGAGAAGTGGTGGACGATCTTCATCACGTCTTCCTGATAGACCATTACGCCATATGTCTCGCCGAGATGCTCCTCAAACACTGGATGAAGATAGGTATAGCTGTCCGGCTTGTGAAACCGCTGGATATATTCACGCATCATACCCGACTGCGCTACGCCTGGGCGGATGATGGAGCTGGCAGCTACGAGATGTACGTAGTTGTCGCAGCGCAACTTGTGGAGCAGTCCACGCATAGCGGGCGACTCGATATAAAAGCAGCCGATGCAGTGACCCGACTTGAGTTGGGCTTTGACATTGGGATCTTCTTTTATCAATGCGACATTGTGGACATCAATGGCCTTGCCTTGATTTTGCTTGACGAGATCGACGGCGTCTTTGATATGACCGAGACCACGCTGCGAGAGCACATCGTACTTGTGGTATTCGAGATCTTCGGCGCCATACATATCGAAGTGTACGATGGGAAAACCCTTGGGCATCAGTTGGAGTGCCGTGTGATAATTGAGTGGTCGCTCGCTGATGAGAATGCCACCAGCGTGGATGGATAGATAATTGGGAAATTTTTCGATCATCTTACCGTACTTAAAGATATGTCGGGCAAAAGGATGATGTTTGTCCACGGCCATGGGTTCGTCCACGATGGTATCTATGTCGGCTTTGGGTAGACCAAGTACCTTGCCGAGTTCGCGGATGATAGATTTACCTTTGAAAGTATTGTAGGTAGCAAGCAGCGCAGTGTGCTCTTTGCCATAGCGCTTGAAAATGTAGTCGGTGACATCATCGCGGTTATTCCACGAAAAATCGATGTCAAAATCTGGTGGTGAAGACCGATGCGGATTGATAAATCGTTCAAAATACAGATCCAACTCTAGCGGATCTACATCGGTGATATTGAGATTATACGCTACTATGGAGTTGGCGCCAGATCCACGACCTACATGAAAATAACCGACCGAATGCGCATACCGTACTATATCCCAGGTGATGAGAAAGTACGCACAAAATCCCATTTGTTGGATGACTTTGAGCTCTCGGAGTGTGCGTTCCATCGCTTTTTTATGCTTTTCGCCAAAGCGTCTCTTACAACCACTCACGGCAAGCTTGGTCAAGAGCTTGAAGTCGTCATCTGGATCACCGGTGAAAGTCCGTCGATTGTGAAACTTCGTTGCTTCCATATCGGTGTGGCAATTATCTAGAATGTGTTGTGTATTGGCAATGATATGCGGATACTGTTGAAATACGTTTTCGAGATGACCTTTTGGGTAAAACACCTCAGATGACTTGGCACAATCTTTAGCATCCAACTTACCGATGACGATATTGAGATCAATACAGCGCAGCAGCTTGTGCGCCTTAAATCCATCCTGATCTGCGAAAGTCACGGGACTGAAGATCACGAGTTTGTCCGGATAGTTTTTGAGATAAGATGAGTACAGATGATTGACTTCTTCGGGTCTGATACCGGCATATTCATAATCTCGCATTAGCTCTACACCTTTGGGCAGTTTGCGATAGATGATGTAACAGTGCTGCAGTTCGGGTGCTTCCTTGGGCAGCGGCTCACCGGAGATAGACGACTCAGTGAGTAAGGAACAAAGCTCGCGCCAGCCTTCATCATTGCGGGCGATACCGAGATAGAGAAATTCATTATCCTGCCGAAATTCTATGCCCAAGATAGGTTTGATGTCTTCCGCACGGCAGGCACGTACAAACTGAAAAGCCGCAGAAGTATTATTGATATCCGAAAACACCAGTGCATCCACGCCAAAAGACTTAGCAATGCCAGGCAATTCTTCGGGTGCGAAGGTGCCGTAGCGGAGACTAAAGTATGAGTGGCAGTTGAGATACAATTTTTGCTAATGCTACTTTTAAATGTTAAATGACGAATTCTAAATTTTCAATGTTGAGTGTATATTTTAAGTGTTGACGATAACGCTATGCTCACCATTAGGAATTGCTATTTTGTAAGTATCGAGACATGTATAGCACCAATTTTTGAATCAATTTTGTAATACGTTGCTATCAAATTTTGCCATATTTCACTTTCTACCATTTAACATTCGTAAATCATATTAAATATGTCGTTATTTACGTCAATTAAATGACGTATTAAATGACAAAGATATGATCTTTGAGTTGATTTGTCAAGAGGAAATGCCAGAAAAAATATTCCTATTTACCAGAAATACCAATTCCAGATCCAAATGACACATAGTTGACATCTTTTGCATTCTGTGCCTTTTGTTATACACACATATTGTTGAATCATTCTTTTCTCTGCGTCTTTTTCTGGATGTCTGACAAATTTATTATGAAGTGCAAAAATTAAAAATTTTTCTACTTTTACATCTCTTTTATCATTATACAAATGAGTAGATATCTTATCCTCTACATATTTTTTGCCATTCTCTATCTGAGTTGCAAACAAAAGCCACCTGATGGCAACTATTGTGCTAAGGTGATTTATTCTAAGCCGGGCGCCAAAAAACCAGTGTATGAAATGCTGATCGTCGAAGTCAAAGACAATCACTTGACAGACATTTTATTCCCAGATGAGCATTCAGATACATCTGCTATAAAACCAACCATGATACCGCTGGATGGCAAGCTTACGGTCATCTCTCTATCTGGTCAGGTGTACAAAATCGAAATGAAAGGTGCGCCTGAGAAGTGTATATCTGGTAGCAAAACCAAAAGTAAGAAATCATCCAATGCAGAATCAACGCAATGCAAGGGAAAATCCAAAGACGGCAAGCGATGTCAGCGTATGACGGATAATAAAAACGGGCTATGCTGGCAGCATGATGGTAAATAAGACTCCTACTCTTCTATTCTTTCTATCTGCGCACCTAGGGCATTCAATCGACCATCAATATTTTGATATCCGCGATCTATCTGACTGATGTTTGAGATGATACTTTCGCTCTTGGCAGACAGCGCTGCGATGAGCAATGATACTCCAGCTCGAATATCCGGTGAACTCATCCTGATGCCTCGCAACTGAAACTTCCTTTCCAGACCTATGACAGTCGCTCTATGCGGATCACAAAGTATGATCTGAGCACCCATATCTATAAGCTTGTCCACGAAGAAAAGTCGGCTTTCAAACATCTTTTGATGAATGAGGATACTGCCTTTGGCCTGAGTTGCCACCACCAAAATTATACTCAACAAATCTGGTGTAAATCCTGGCCATGGTGCGTCGTAGATCGTCATGATAGACCCATCAATAAAGCTTTGGATCTCATAAATATCTTGTGCAGGTATGTATAAGTTGTCGCCTTGCACATCTATTTGTATGCCGAGTTTTTCGAATGTGCTTGGTATGACTCCTAGATTCGGAACTGAGACATTGGTAATGGTAAGATTTGACTTAGTCATAGCTGCCAGCCCGATGAAACTGCCGATTTCGATCATATCTGGCAAAATGGTGTGTTCTGTCCCACCTAGGCTTTCTACACCATGGATGGTGAGTAGATTGGAGCCTACGCCAGAAATGCGTGCACCCATATTATTCAGCATTTTACACAATTGCTGCAAGTACGGCTCACAAGCGGCATTGTATATCTGCGTGATACCTTCGGCCATGACAGCGGCCATCAATACATTGGCTGTACCTGTCACTGAGATTTCATCCATAAGGATAAAGCTACCTTTAAGTTTTTCGGCACCGATGTAATATTGGTCACCATCTTCATTGTAATTGAAGCTTGCACCTAGTTTTTCGAAACCTAAGAAGTGCGTATCGAGCCTTCTACGGCCTATCTTGTCGCCACCTGGTTTGGGAAGAAATGCCTTCTTGAAGCGAGCGAGCATCGGACCCAACAACATGACTGAACCACGTATTTTTTTTGCATTTTCCTGATAATCCTTGGATGACAGATGTTCAGTATCTATATCATCAGCCTGAAAAGTATAGTCGTTGTCCGAAAGTTTTTCGATTTTGACACCCAGACCTTGGAGCAATTCCATTTGCTTATTGATATCAAGAATATTCGGAATATTCTTGATGGTCACCTTTTTATCTGTAAGGAGGACGGCACTTATAATCTGTAAGGCTTCGTTTTTTGCGCCTTGTGGTTGTATAGAGCCGGAAAGATTGGCATTGCCTTGAACTCTGAATGCTTGATTGGACATGGATTACTTTTCGCTTAGATTAAGATGCAAATATATTGCAATTATTTTTAATGTGATTTATTTGCTTCTGATTTTAAATTTTTAATACAAAAACAAGAAAACTTCATTAAACATCACTGTGTCGTTCCCAATAGTTTTGATCCTCCACTTCTTCGAGTAGTCCTAGATAATTTTGATACCTGATCTCACTGATTACACCTGATTCGACTGCGTCTTTTATGGCACATTTAGGCTCATTGCGATGGGTACAGTTTGCAAATTTGCATGCACCAGACAGTGCGAAAAACTCCCTAAAATTATGGGCGATATCCATCACTTCTAGGTGCGAAAATGCCAGTGTCTTTATACCCGGTGTGTCTATGATATGCCCACCAAATGACAGATCGTACATCTCTGCAAATGTTGTGGTATGTTGGCCCTTGCCAGAAAAATCAGAAATCTCTTCTGTTCTCAAATGTAGATTAGGCTCTATCGCATTGACAAGTGTGGATTTTCCAACGCCAGATTGACCTGCGATAAGTGTTGTTTTATCTTTGAGTATCTTTTGTATTTCGGCCTTGCCATCTTTTGTGACTGAAGATGCTTTGATGGCGTGATGTCCGATTTTTATATAAATATCAGACAATTCGTTATACAAGGCTAGATCTTCAGTGTTATAAATATCCGATTTGTTAAACACGATAATCACTGGAATAGAATATGGCTCAGTCATGATCAGAAACCGGTCGATAAATCCGATTTTGAGATTGGGCTCTTTTATTGTCACGATTAGCAATACTTGATCTACATTACTAGCCAAGAAATGCAATTGGTGTTTCTTTCTCGGTGATTGCCTTACGATATAGTTTTTGCGTGGAGTGATGGCTTTGATGACACCACGGATTTCGTCGCTATCTTCCATTTCTACAGATACCTCATCGCCTACAGTAATAGGATTGGTTGTTTTCAGGCCATCGAGCTTGATTTTGCCGGCTATCCTACATTTAATAATCTCGTTATTATCCATTCGAACATTATACCAGCTACCGGTTGACTTGACCACAATACCTTTGATCATTGTAGTGCTTCCTTTTTGTTAGATACAGATTGTTCATGGACAGCTATTGATATTTCTTTGATGAGCAGAGGATCTTTTTCTATAGCATTGCCCACTACGATTACATCGGCTCCAGCTTTGGCATTTGCAGCTGCTTTTTCAGGAGTAGAGATACCGCCACCTACGATAAGGGGAATATTGATACCACCACTTACGGTATTGATCATAGACTCAGGTATAGGATTTTTTGCGCCACTACCTGCATCCATATATATTTGTTTCAAACCAAGCATTTCGCCAGCCATAGCCGTACACAAAGCGATATCATCTTTATTTGAAGGAATTGGATTGGTATTGCTCATATATTGTACACTGGTCATGATACCGCCGTCGATAAGCATATATCCTGTGGGAATGATTTCAAGTGGACTTACTTTCAGAAAAGGTGCTGTAATCACATGTTTTCCTATAAGCAAGTCAGCATTTCTTCCCGATATCAGCGACAAAAATAATAATCCATCAGCTTTATAACTTAGCTGGAATGAGTTTCCTGGAAAAAGTATCATGGGAATATTGCACATCTCCTTCATAGATTTCAAGACGTAATCCAACATATCATTGACCACTAAACTGCCTCCGATAAAAAAATAATCCACACCAGATGCCACGGCTATTTCCAAAACCTTATTGATTTTTCCGAGTCGGACTTTATCTGGGTCTATCAGTACTACAAATTTTTTTTCTCCGGTCTTTTTGGCGTTGAGAATCTGATTGTACAAATTTTGGTTGGTCATATTTTGATGTCTATTCAGGCATAAAGGTAGGTATAAAATCTATAACTCCATGATATTTATTGTCTTCGACGCCATATTATAAAGCAATTGGGTATTGATTTCATCAAAAATGTCATTCAATTATCTTTTTTTTAATTTTATTCTATTTAAATTATTTAGAGCTTAGACAGCCCGTATTTATTACTTATCTTCGCAAAATAAAATAATTTGTAATGTCAGAAATCGTAGCAAAATTAAATCCTACTGTGCTGTGGACGCATTTTGCAGCTTTGAATGCTGTCCCTCGTGCTTCCAAAAATGAAGAGCGTGTGATCCTTTTTATGATGGATTTTGGTAAAAATCTTGGACTGGAAACGATCAAAGACCATGTGGGAAATGTTATCATCCGAAAACCTGCATCTCCAGGTATGGAAAATCGAAAGCCCATCGTCTTACAATCTCATCTGGATATGGTACATCAGAAAAACAATGATACCACATTTGATTTTGATAAGCAAGGCATCGATATGTATGTAGATGGTGACTGGGTCAAAGCTCGTGGCACTACACTTGGTGCTGATAATGGTATCGGTGTAGCTACGATTATGTCTATCTTGGCATCTCACGATATCGATCATCCTGCTATAGAAGCTTTACTGACCATCGATGAAGAAACAGGCATGACTGGAGCTATGGGCCTCCAAGGTGGTATGCTGCATGGACAAATTTTGCTCAATCTAGATACTGAAGAAGATGATGAAATAGATATAGGATGTGCAGGTGGCTTAGATGTGACGGCCACGAGATCTTACGATATACAAAAAATTGATGTATCACTTCATTCTGGATTTAAAATCACTGTGAAAGGGCTTCAAGGCGGACATTCGGGTATCGACATACATCGAGGTAGAGGGAATGCAAACAAGATTATTAATAGACTTGCTTATGGCCATGAATCAAATGGCTTAATGATTGCATCATTTGAAGGAGGTAGCTTGCGCAATGCAATACCAAGAGAAAGTACGATTACTTGTGCAGTTCCTTCGCAAAATAAAGCTGCTCTATTGACTTCGATCAGACAAAAAATAACAGATATTCAAAAAGAATTTGCATCTATCGAGCCAAATTTACAAATAGAAATATCTGACATCACATGTCCAGATGAAGTAATGTCTGCAATAGATCAGAAACATATAATTTGGGCTATTTATGCGGCACATAATGGTGTCTTCAGAATGAGCCCTGATATCGAAGATCTGGTAGAAGCATCCAATAATGTTGCAAAAATTGAGATAAAAAACGGACAAGCTAAAATCCTTTGTCTTACAAGGTCATCTGTAGAATCATCCAAGCTCGATGTGGCTCAAAGCTTAAAATCTACTTTTGAACTTGCAGGTTTTGATGTAGTATTTTCGGGTGATTATCCTGGATGGACTCCGAATATCCATTCGCCGATACTCAATGTACTTACATCACTTTACGAAAAAATGCATGGTCACAAAGCATCTGTTGTGGCTTGTCATGCAGGATTGGAATGTGGTATTTTAGGTCGTAATTATCCGAACATGGATATGATTTCATACGGTCCGACGATCAAAGGTGCGCATTCACCAGACGAAAAGGTAAACATCACATCAGTTCTTAAATTTTGGAATTTTACACTTGAGATATTGAAAAATATTCCGGTCAAAGAATAATTTTATAATTTCACATTTGTCGAAAGTGACACCTATTTTGGAGTATTCGCACATCTGAAAAGGTCAGCAATTACACTTGCAATAATTAGCTTAAAAAGTCTATTGAAGTGAATAGACAATTGACTTTTCGCAATGTAAATATCTTCAGACTCAAATCATTTTCAGTAAATTTCAGATAAAAGTTATATTTTTGTGCCCCAATCCTCATTTTGAATGATTAAATTTAATGAATTTATAGGTAGTATTAAGGATTTTTTAGCAAAAGTTACAAATCCGATCACCGAACCAATAAAAAATATTTTAGCCCCGTACATTGCTAAATGGGACAATTTTTTCTATCCCGTATCCCATGCTTGGCAAGTTTATTCGACCAAAAATCCAAGAGAATCTAAAATAATTACTTGGATATATCGGTGTGTAAAATGGGTAATATATCTAGTACTTTTCATTGTTTTTCTCACATGGATGGGCGCTTTTGGCAAATTGCCCACGACTGAAGAGCTAAAGCAAATAGAAACCGCAAATGCATCAGAGATATACAGTGCTGATGGCATAATGATCGGAAAGTATTATACCGAAAACCGCACGACAATAGCATTGGATAGCATTTCGCCATATTTAATTACAGCTTTATTGGCCATTGAGGATAAACGATTTTTTGAGCACAGTGGTATAGATCTTAGGTCATGGCTCCGAGTATTCAAAGGTATAGCGACCAATACTTCCGGTCTAGGTGGAGGATCCACTCTTAGTCAGCAATTGGCAAAAAATCTTTACCCACGCAAATATTACGGCATTCCTGGGATCAGCATTTTTATCAATAAAGTCAAAGAAAATATTATCTCCATCAAATTGGAGAAACTATATAATAAAGAAGAGTTGCTGACCATGTATCTAAATACGGTGCCATTTGGTGGCAATAGATTTGGTATCCAGGAAGCATCAAGGTATTTTTATAATAAAAGGCCAAGACAGTTGACAGCTGATCAGGCAGCTACCTTAATAGGTATGCTCAAAGCTACGACGGCATTGGATCCAACGCGAAATCCGAATAACTCAAAGAAAAGAAGAGATCTTGTATTGAGTCAAATGCTAAAAAACAAAGACTTCAGATTTGATGACCCAGAAATGGAGACCATTTCTAAAATGATTAATAACGGTGCCATCAATGAAAAAGAATATGAAAAGTATATTACTAAACCTGTAGGTGCTTCGATCCACGAAGATATAGGCAATAATGAAGGTCTTGGGACTTATTTTCGGGAATACCTACGGACGAAAGAATTGCCCAAAATACTTAAGAATATTACCAAAGAAGATGGTAGCAATTATAATATATATACTGATGGACTGAAAATTTACACGACATTGGACAGCAAGATGCAAAAACATGCTGAAGAATCTGTCAATAAACATATGTCTTATATTCAGAAAGAATTCTACAAACACTGGAAAGGTGTAAAAGATGAAAAGCCATGGGGAGATGATAAGTGGATAGATGAGCAGGTCAAGAGAAGTGAAAGATACAAAAATCTTCAAGAAGCTGGAGTACCTGAAAATACGATTGATTCCATTTTCAATGTTGCAGTCCCGATGAAAGTAGTCGGATGGGCCGATACGCCTGTCGTAAAGGATACGGTTTTGACACCTTTAGATAGTGTGCGTTATTATTTCACCATGCTCAATACTGGTTTTATGGCGATGGATCATAAAAATGGTTATGTAAAAGCATGGGTTGGCGGTATAGATTTTATGCACTTCAAATATGATCACAATCTGAGCAAACGTCAAGTTGGTTCCACGTTTAAACCTATTGTGTATGCTGCGGCAGTAGCAGATGGAATAAGTCCATGCAAGTATTTTCATAATGTGGAAGTTACCATTGAAGATTGGTCACCCAAAAATTCAGACAACAAATATGGAGGATATTACTCTTTGACTGGTGGTTTGGCTTATTCAGAAAATGTTATCGCCGCTCAAGTTATTGAGAAAGTTGGTATCCAAAAAACCATTGATATGGCAGCAAAACTTGGCGTCACAGCTACACTTCCTAGAGAGTTTGGTATAAGTTTAGGTGCCGCAGAAATATCACTTTTTGATATGATGAAAGTTTATAGTACTATCGCAAATGATGGATTTAAAACTGAACCATTGGCTGTTTTGAAGATCGAAGATCGATATGGTAATGTAATCTTTGATTTAGAACAACAATTGGAAGATGAAAAACGTGTACAAGTTATAGATTCAACGACAGCATATACTATGACAAGGATGATGCAACACGTCGTTATCTATGGTACTGCCAATACCTTAAAGAGTCAATATTGTAAACATTGTGATTTTGCTGGAAAAACTGGAACTACACAAAATCACTCTGACGGATGGTTTATTGGTTATAATCCTACCTTGGTTACAGGAGTTTGGGTAGGAGGACAAAGCCCAGCAGTTCGTTTCCGAAGTATGAACTATGGTCGTGGTGCAGCATTAGCTATGCCAATTGTTGGAAATTTTTGGTACAGATTATCAATTGATCCTAAATTTGCAAAATTGACTCAGGAAGAATTTAAAAGAAATGAAGAAATAATAGCTGAAATGAATTGTCCATTACGTTTAGGCTTTTCTCCAGATAAGTATTTTGCTGTAATGAGAGATTCTACATTAAAAGATTCTTTGCTCAGAACTGGTTTCAGAGGACTGAGAGATATGGTAGAAGAGATGTTTCCTGAAGAAGTAGAAGAACAATGAGGAGGATGACGATGATTACACGGAAATGAAGAGTGAGAGTTACCCGAATCTCCAACCACTTTCCAAGCCGGTCTCCCACGTAGATTCCCAGAGCGTTGCAGAAGAAGACATCCAAGATCAGCTGATCCCACCAACACTCTGCACA
>CALFYH010000053.1 GCA_937952155.1 uncultured Saprospiraceae bacterium | reverse complement strand
TTGGTTTGATTTTAACGAAAGTATAGAAATTACTGAGCAGATTTATGTTTCCATTTGCTATTACGAATATCAGTTTGTTCGCTCTGATTACTTACTGACTTGGGGATGTGCACAAAGTATTTGTCAAAAAGACGAAGCAATCGCTAATATTCGCATCTTAAATAATGATGACAAAGGAGATAAACTCTTTATATATCCTGAAGGCGTAGATCCAGATTGTTATTTGCCGGGAACATCTACCCAGCAGGCGATTTTCACGATATCTCCGCATAGAAACGCCTTAACAAATATGATGCTGAAGATTTACCAACCTTATTTTGATCGCGGTATAGTGGTTAATTCAGTGATTGTAGATCCAAGTGTCAACATTGTCTATCACGACAAATTCATCAACGAATGTGGTCAAGAAGTTGCAAAATACATAACAATTTATATAGACCGATTACCTCCTGAAAATTCGAGAAAAGATATAAAAGTAACTTGGGAAACTGGATTTTGCGAAATTTCCCATTGTGAAACTGTACAAAATGCATGGCTTGCTTCATATGAATATAGAAAAGAATGTGCACATGAAGATTATTCCTATTATTATAAGGAAGTCAAATATAAAAGTGATAAGTTATTTGCTTTTAATGGGGCTGTCAATCTTGTAGAGGAAAATAAGCAAGCAATGATAATTCCGACTATTATGACTAATAATCAAAAAGGATTTATCGTATTTACATATGATGACGCAAGATTAACAACATCTAATGGTGACACTTTATTTTTGACAATTTCCATTCCATTTGGATTCGAACTTGCTGACAAAAGCTTTATTCTTGGCGGTAAGTCACCTGTTTTATTAAACGAAAGCACAGACGGTCGAAATCAGATTTTTAACTTAGCTTATATCTTGCCATTCGATAGCGAAGTAAGTAAAATCGAAGTACCTTTTGTATATCGATGCGCAGAGGTCATTCCTCCCGAAAATTGTGAAGGCAGTTATGCAAGTTGCATTTGCTTTGAAAGTGTAATAGATTCGATTTCAATGCATGGTATTATGCATTTAGATACAGATTGTCCAGTGACAGGTCATCCCCAGGTTTGCAGTATGAAACCGTATAAAATCAAGTGTAAAAATATAAAACCATGTTATAAAGATACATTGCCTACCAGCATGAATTATATGGCAGGCGTCTATCGTACCAGCTATGGATTGGTAGATTTGGATATTAATGGCATTCCTGATTCTATACAGACACCAAGCCCAAGTTATTACAATTTGCACCACTTTCTCCCAGGGGACAGCTTTAATATTGCTATCCAAGGCATTGTCAATGCCGATATAGATGGTTCAACATTCAAAAACCTAATTTTCAGAATCGGTCATAATTTGTTCATTTCCAATGACAGTTTGACATCAGATTTCTATCGAAAATTGCTAATTGGGCCCGATGGTGCTATTACCACGTATAAAACTAGTCTTTCCATCCGACAAAAAAGCACTGGCAAGATTTATACTTTTGACAAGATACCACAAGTGTATGAAATTGGCTCTTATTTCCTACATCTTAGTGCTGATTCACTTAGGAAATATAATCCATTGACTGATTTTCCAGCTAATTATCGCTACAGCGAAGGAGACAGTATAGACATTTTGATTTCCAATAGAATCGACTTTGCAGCTTATAAAAAAGTGGATCCACAGGTAAAACTCAATGATTTCTTCCAATTTACCTATTCGTTTCATTCATTTACAGGAGACTATATTCCATTACCAAATTTTCCGCCTTCGCCCTGTGATTGTAATTTTATAGATGTCTATTTCCCAGAATTTCAAATTTCATTTCCGAAAGGCCAGGCTTTTGAATATAATGTCGGAAAGCCCCAACTTTGTACCGATACTGAATATTTTCAAAACTTGTTTGATTTTAGTTTTGGTCACATTAAAGCATTACCACCACCAACTGGTGCTATTTTTCCATATGAAGTCAGGGAATCCATTCAACCAACACGCATTGAGTTAAGTAAATCGAAAGATTTGGAATTTGGGATGATACAAATCCATTATCTCGGAGATACGATAGATATTATGCCTGAAATAAAAGGCAATAAAATAGTCTATAACTTAGATAAAAAAGTGCCAGCGGCTGGTGCTTACTTCCTTAAAGATCCGAACAACATAATGCGGGTTTATCTACATTTCAAGCCTAAAAAATGTATCAATTTGTTAAGTCCAGAATACATAGATTTCAGTTTACATTTTAGGCTAAATGAGATTGGCAAATTGTATTTCCCTGATTCCATAAGTACAAAAATCCGATTCGTCTTCCCGAAACCTACTATCAGTACTTCAATTTATCAGCGAGAAGTAACAGCCTTTTCCAATATGTTTTCTACAGGATTTACTATGATAGGCCCCAAAGATGTAGATAAAGCGAAAAATGTATTTATAAAACTTTCTAACCCATCTGGTAAGATTAATTCCTTGACAATCACTGACACTGTAACAAATAAAGTTTATGTGCAGGAAAAGGGATATTTCCAACTTGGTGCACTCGACAAAAACCAACAAAGACACTTTAAAATAAGTGGTGCTTCAGATAATTGCACACAAGAAATTTTGTATTTGGAATATGGGTTTGATTGCGAAAAATTTGAAAATCCTGCATTTCCACCATGTTTCAGAGCCTTTGACACCATTCATATTAACTTTCCAAATGGACTTGTAGATCTGAAACCCGAAGTCTCACTTGATACCACTATTTTGCTATGTGACACCATTACCCAAAAATTGACATTATTGAATGCAGGTCTTGGCAATGCATTTGATATGAAAATCCAGATTCGATTACCGAAAGGTTTGAATTATATTTCAGGATCTGGCTTCATTTACTATCCTGCTGGGCAGACGATCACAGGATTTCCCATTCCTGACCCATTATTTATTACAACAGAATCAGGCGAATGGCAACTAAAAAACTTTTGGCCATTACACGCTGAAAATGGATTATTTGGCGCTGGATCGTTTCCGAATAGTGAATTTGATCTTACTTACAAAGTGCTGTCCGATTGCGAATTTATATCTGGACTACCGATCACCTACAAGATACAAGCATCGACAGGATGTGGCACCGTGACCAATAGAGTTACAAAAAACACATCAACATTCAACATTGTAAATCTCGGACCTTCTGAGTCAATATCGATCAATGCAAAACTTGAATTTAATGATATATGCCAGCGTACTGGTGGAAAGTTAAATATCACTTTTCCAAAACCTGAGGCTGCTTCTTCGGTATTCTCTGTTATTTTACCTCCAGATTGGGAGATCATTACAAGCAGTATTACAGGAAATTTAAATACAATATTGCCTCAATTTTCAGATAATACATACACTTGGGCTGTAGAAAGCCCGCAGGATTTGATTCAATTGTCCTTTGATGTCACAAATGAAGGAACTGAATTATGTTTTTCAGACCAAATAAGTATGTTTGTTAGCAATCAAGCTTCAGCCAATTGTCTCAATAGTGGTACGCCTTGCAATGTGCAAAGTGTCATCGGCTTTACCTCAATACCTATAATCTCGATTCAGACTTCATATTCGATCGAAAAAGCTGAAATCACCCAAAACAATAACCTGACAATTCTTTTGACCCGGTTGTCTTTGTTATCTGGTACCCATTATGAACCGGTTAATGCGATACTTTTTGTTGATCTGAATGGTGATGGTATAAGAAATGTTGACGAAGCAATCATCTCAAATTTAGTATATAACGGATTTACAGAAACAAATCGGATTGTCAAACTTACCACTGAATTGAGCAATCTTACGGAGACAGAAATTTGTAATCTTACTATACTTATTCCTGCTGCCGAAAACTGTCTATGTAATGACGTAATTTATCCAATCAGACTGACTGAAATATATCACACTGACAAAACCATTTGCAGTGGGCAGAAAATAAGTCTTGGAGTAAATGAAATGGTTGGTACTGATTATCAATGGAATGAAGCAACAGGTCTCAGTTGCACACAATGTCCAAAGCCAGACTTTGTTTATGTAAACAAAGAAAACATTCCGAAAATCTTTGAAAAAATCCTGACCACCAGTAATGCACGATGTCAGTCTAATCACCACTATAGAATTACCGTCAATCCAAATCCAGAAGTGCTCACGCAGTCACTTCAAATTTGTGAAGGAGACACGGTCAAGGCTATTTCAACACCTGCATTCGAATATTTGTGGTTTGGCAATAACATTATTCAAAATTTCCAACAAGAATTAGTAGCAAATCCAAGCAAAAGCACTACCTATTTTGTTACTATCCGAGATGCTGTCGGATGTACCAACAATGATAGTTTGCGTGTAGAAGTAAATCAAAAACCAGCTTACATCATTCAAAACAATGAAGTGATGTGTA
>CALFYH010000052.1 GCA_937952155.1 uncultured Saprospiraceae bacterium | reverse complement strand
GAAGATCCATTAATTCCGCAATCATAGCACCTACTTCCGATCCATTATAATCGATGGTTTCTTTACCAAGCAAGATAATATCAAAATTCTTTGTCTTGGCATAATTAGCAATATTCAAGGCAACTGTATAGGCATCAGCAGCTTCAGTGTCTATTCGAACAGCATCATTTGCACCAATCGCTAAAGCTTTTCTAATGATAATATCGTTCGATGCAGGCCCAACGTTAATTACTGTGACATTGCCGCCATTTTGCTCTGTAAGTTCTATTGCTCTTACCAGTGCATACCATTCATCATACGGATTCAGGATAAAAGTTACACCATCACTATTATACTCAGTATCATCTGCTTTAAAAGAGATTTTTGCAGTAGTGTCTGGCGTTTTGCTTATACAAACTAATAAATTCATTTGGTAAAAATATTTTCTTTATTAACAATATGTCTCATTTCTTGTTTAATAATATTTGTTTCAACACAGGAATAATCCTTTGTTATTCTGGTGACACAAAGATACATACTTTTAAAATAAAAATTAAACTCTGAGTTAAATAAATGAATGTAAATCGTCTCAAAATGTTACAAGAAATGCTTGAATCGTCACCAAACGATAGTTTTCTGCTTTATGCTTTAGCTAAAGAGTTTGAATATGCAAATGATGATGATCAAGCTTTGACCATTTATTTAAAGCTGAAAGATTCTGATCCTCATTACGTTGGGTTATATTATCATTTGGGTAAGCTATATGAAAGGAAAAATGATGTTTCCAAAGCATTAGAAATATATTCTGAAGGTATCGAAATTTCAAAAAAAGCTAAAGATTTTCATGCTTTATCTGAATTAAATACCGCAAAACTAAATCTCGAAATAGAATAATGCTTGACAATGGTAAATTAAGTATTTGTTGGTTTCGAAGGGATTTGCGTTTGAATGATCAGACAGCTTTATTCCATGCCTTAAGTTCAGGATTTCCAGTTCTGCCAGTTTTTATATTTGATACAGAAATCCTCGGTAAGCTTGATAACAAAAAGGACAGCAGAGTGACATTTATTTATGATACCATTGTGCAGTTGAAAAAAAAATTAAATGAGTTAGGTTCTGACATAGAAGTTTTTTTTGGTGATCCAATAGCTATTTGGGAACTAATCTCAACTAAATATCGAATTCATGCCGTATATGTCAATCATGATTATGAAACATATGGACAGAGTAGGGACGAAAAAGTGCGAAACTTCCTTTTGTACAAAGGTATCGGTTTTTATAGTTTTAAGGATATTGTTATTTTCGAAAAAAATGAAGTACTTAATATAAGTGGGCAGCCTTACACAGTATTCACACCATACAAAAACAAATGGTTATCCAAATTTAAAGAAACTGAAAATTTCGGAAAAACTCTTTTAAATGATATTAATATATCACTTTTGTCAAATTTGTATAAAGTGCAGAATGTCAGTAATTTAATGCCGCTTAGTTCCATTGGTTTTGAAAGGAGTGGAATTCCGATTCCTTCGACTAGAATAGACGATGATTTAATGATAAATTTTGAAAAATCCCGCGATTACCCTGC
Organism: uncultured Saprospiraceae bacterium; assembly: GCA_937952155.1. Classification (GTDB taxonomy): domain Bacteria; phylum Bacteroidota; class Bacteroidia; order Chitinophagales; family Saprospiraceae; genus OLB9. The sequence continues at coordinate 1,962 of CALFYH010000052.1, read as the reverse complement.
TCTTGATGCTACAAGTAAGTTGGGTGTACACCTTCGATTTGGAACAATTTCTGTCAGAGAATTAGCAATAGAAGCTCAAATAAATGGTAAATATTTGGATGCTTTGATATGGCGAGATTTTTTTCATATGATTCTTTATCATTTCCCATATGTCGAGCACAATGCATTTCGTCAACCTTATGATCACATTGAATGGAAAAATAACGAAGCTTTTTTTGATGCATGGTGTAATGGCAAAACTGGATATCCTATCGTCGATGCTGGAATGCGCCAATTGATAGCCACAGGTTTTATGCATAATCGCGTAAGAATGATAGCAGGAAGTTTTTTGACAAAGCATTTGTTGATAGATTGGCGCTGGGGAGAAGCATGGTTTGCAAGTCATTTATTGGATTTTGATTTGGCAAATAATAACGGTGGTTGGCAATGGGTAGCTGGTTGCGGTACTGATGCTGCACCGTACTTTAGAATATTTAGCCCACAGGCTCAAACGCTTAAATTTGATCCTGCGTTTACTTACATTAAAAAATGGATACCTGAATATGGTACCGATCTTTATCCTGGACCTATTGTAGATCATGCCACAGCAAGAGCAGAATGCCTTAAAACCTATAAACAAGCCTTGCAAAATTGAAATGAATACTTCAGATAAAGAAAAATTGTAATATCTTTCTGACTATAAATAGCAATAAAAAGTAAAATGTATTAAATTTGTGTTTTTTAATATTTTTTTATGAAAATTTGCGTTATACCAAACGTCTATTTTATAATTGTTAATTGATTTTAAATAAATTGAAATATGCAAAGTCTGTCTGTAAAGGATAAAAAGAATAAAAATAAAGGTAGGACAATCTCTATTATTATCCATGCACTTTTGTTACTGATTGCATTCTTCTATTACTTACCTGAGATCCATATTGAAGAAAATGAAGATAAGCCTCCTTATGCTGTCAAAGTGGATTTTACATTTCAAGAAAGTTCTCTTAGTAAATTAGCTCATGATGACGAAGGTGCTCAACGAGCAAAATCTGAAAGTGCACCCAAAGAAGAAAAACAAGCAGAAACTCCCGAGACACCACAGGAAGTAGTAAAACCTGAAGAAATAGAAGTTACAAAACCAGCTGTAATAGATGTTCCTAAACCTGATATTAAAATTCCGACACAGGTACCTGTACCAAAAGATGAGGTTGTTGTAACAACAAAAGCACCTGTTGATGAAGCTCCTGTGCGTGTCACTGAACCATCAAGACCTACACGTGTAGAGCCAACAAAAACAGTTCCTGCTTCTGGTGGATCATCTTCTACAACAGGTTCTACCTCAGGTACATCTACATCAAAACCATCAACTGTTGATGGAACTCCAAGTGGCACAGGTAAAGGAAACTCAGGCACAGGTGCTGGTAAAGACAAAGGAAATGATGGAGATGCGGGCATGGGCAATACTAGTGATGGCACTGGGGAATATGATGGTTCAGGAGATGGTGTTTTTGGCAGAAAAATTATCTTTCGAAATATAAAAGATGCAAAAGCTGCCATCAATATAAGTGGAAAAGTAGTAACTAAAATTTGTATAAACCGAGCAGGAATCGTTACTTACGTAGAACTCATAGGAGCAGAAACAACCATTAGAGATAAACCGACTTTAAGGAATTATTTAAAAGCAGCTTATGGATACAAGTTCCAACCAGATTTAACTGCTCCTAAGGAACAATGTGGCAAGCTTAAGTTTACGGTAGATAATACTGCAAATAACAAATTTAGATAATGCCAATTTATCAAGTGCAACGATCACCGGAGCAGATTTATCTTCAGTCAATTTTGTGAATGCTGATTTAAGCGGTTTAGACCTCACGGGCAGCAAATTAGAATCCAGCAACATGCAAGGGGCCAATCTGAACGCAGCGAACCTAAGCAAAATGGAATTACGCGCCACATCATTTAGCAATGGCAATTTAAAAGGCG
>CALFYH010000051.1 GCA_937952155.1 uncultured Saprospiraceae bacterium | reverse complement strand
GACTGGAGTTCAGACGTGTGCTCTTCCGATCTCGTTGTCTATATTCTTCCAATCACCACCAGAGTTTCCTGAAAATGCATATAAATTAGGTGTAGCAAATGTGGAATAATTTAGTGGTCCTGAGTATCCATTTCTAATAAATTTTTCTTTTGGTACAGGTGTGAAAGTGCCACCATCAATAGAAACTTCTATGAATCCACCATCATTGCCCGTCTCGGTATTGAACCTATGATAAAATCTCAAAACAGGATTGTTACCATCAATTGTATATGGAATAGAATACAACGATGCGTCTGTGTCAGCTGCCACGTTATAGACGGAAAAAGAATATTCTGGGCTTCTGAATACTTCAAAATTTGTAAACCACTCTTCACCTCCTACGTCTGTCTGATAATACCAATCAAAGTCACCATCGAAGCTCTCTTTTTGAAGCAAAATAGACTTATTATCATTACTTGCCTTTGTCTTATATGTAATGCTAACTGTTTGTTTATATTCCATATTCCCTAATTCGAAAGTAAGCAGATTACCTGATACTTTTGGTTCTGTTAAAGAAGAAGAACCACTTACGTAACTCATCCCTTGGGGCAATTCATCGGTTATAATGACATTATTTTGTCTTGATGGGATATGATTTACCGCATTTAAGGTGATGGTTATCTCCTTGCCTGGATCCACTGACGAATCTGCTGTTTTTGTTATTTTGAGTTTTTCTATCAATGTAGGTAAAACATCAAAATTTTCAGAACCATCATTTCTATCATTTGGAGATCCAGATTTTACATAATAGCCCAATCCTCGTCTTGCAAATGTTTCCCAAATTATTTTTCCGTTAGCACCTGCAAAATGTACAGAGTCTGCTTTCAAAATGGCATCTCTACCTGCCACAAATCCAGGATTACAACTTTGCATTTTCATACCTTCCAACACTAAGTAAACAGCTTTATAATTACCTGTTTCTTTTTTGTTCCAATCAGGGTCATAACCATATTTGTCAATAAGATTCCAATACAAGTCCCAAAGAACTGCTGCCCAGATTTCACCAAGTGGATGAGGACCAGTTGTTCCTTTGATGTCATCATAAGTTTGTGGATTTATACTCATATCAGTGGAATATGGGAAGCGTCTGATTCCTTTGCTACCAATAGTTTGTGCATCTGCGAATGTTCCTATTCCTCTTGAATCTGATCCTTTATCACCTTCTTCATGGGTCATTACCAAAGAAAAGAAATCACTCCATCCTTCCCCCATTTGTTCGTCATTGCTCAAGCAAGAAGAATTCAATCTTCCTCCAGTAAGTCTTGTCGAAATACCATGTCCAAATTCATGAGCGATGATACCATTATCCAAAGCGCCATCTAGGTATTTGGATTTATTAGTTCTTTCCTGAAATGTTACTTTAACAGTTCCTCCAGCGGCGATTATAACTTTGATTTTTTCACAATCAGACTTTTTAAGCATCACAGATGGAATAGTGACATTAGGCCCATCTGTTCCACTTGCCATACCATCAGCGGACTCGCCATCACCACCATTTACACCAGCGATATTACAAATGATAGCAGCAATTGCTCCAGCTTGTTGTGCTTTATATACTTTTTTACTAAATTGACAAATTCCTCTTTCGATCATGGCAATATTTCCCTTGATTTCTGCTCCATTCACCAGATTATTGCATCCAAGTAATGGATTATTACCACCATCATTTACTAAAACAATTTTTCCTGTTACAGGTGATTCTGATTTAAGTGGTATCGGGCTACCAAAACCTGCAGTTCCATATTCAACAAATCCTTTGATTGATTCTGGTTCATCTACAGAAACTGCACCACCGCGATTATCCCATAAATACATTTGCATTCTACCATTAAATCCATCAATTGGTGTGCTAAAATTGGCATTATTTATTTTGGTTGGGTTTCCATTAGCGTCCTTATCGGTACCTGCTTCGTGCAATGTAATGCCATCGAATGCCTGAGCGAGAACATAATCACCACCATCTGCTTTGTTTGTATAATTTTTTTGTTGGAAATTACCAAACTCTTCATTAAATCCCAATGTAGTGGTAACATCATGCATCATATTTACCATATAAAACAGATTTGTGACTGCTGCATTTGCGTTTTCACGAGGATCCAAAGTCAAATCCATAGGAAAATCAAAGTTTAAATCGGCACCTCCGTCAGTTTCAGGGCCATCACTACCGTCATCATCATTTTTATCTTGATAAGCATATACATTATTACCTCTAGTTATTGTGAATTCAGCACCTTCACTTCCATTTGTATCGTGCCAACCAAAAGGCGACACTAATGGATATTGTGAATCAGTTACCACAGTTCTTGCGGCCGTATGATTAGGGCTTTCTGCAGGCAATTTATACACAACATATTTTGCAACTGTAGCGCCAGTAAGTAATGACTTAGTAACCTCTTGAGCATTATCGTTTATTTTCCTGAAGGTTTTTATTGAGCAATTACTATGATTTGCATAAGCATCATGATGATGTGCACAATAAATAGTGTAATTGTGTTTAGAAATAAAATTTCCAGATTTAGCGTCAATATTTATATCCCAATAGTCAGCGTTTGATTTCATATCCAAATTAAGGTTCCAAACCAGCAATAACTTATCATCTACGAGTTCATATTTTAGTTCTGCAGGAATTGTCGATTTTGTTAATTCCGGAAAATTAAATTTCAATTTGCCCACATCTGATCTTGAAGATAAAACAGGCTTAGATTTAACTATAACTCCCAAATGACTAGCACTTTTCAATATTGCTTCTTCTGCACCTATGGTTTTAGTTTTGGTATTGATACGTGATTCTACATTATTTACAAAATTATGAGCATCTGAGACCACTTTCCCATCCTTTATTATTACAGTCATCATTGCATTTCTGATAGGAATGTTATTGTATGCCTGATTAAGATAAAGGTAAGTTATACCATTCGCTTCTGCTTCGGAGTTTATGAAAATATCTTTGACATCTTCAGTTTTAAGACTCCACTTCTCCGCATTATTTTGGATATGGTTTATTGCCAATCCTAATTTTTGATTTTCCTGTCCATTGGATATCAAAAATGTAAATAAGAATAAAATTGAAAATAAAATACGCATAATTTGCTATTTTGTTAGTTACGAAATACGATTAAAGCAATTATTTTTATTAATGACATAAAAGTAGTAAAAGAATATTGGATGTATAGCTTTTTTTGTTAATTTGTAGCTTAGACGACTATTTTTACAAAATCAAATGCTTTTACCTGAAATTAAATTCAACATTTATAAAAACAAAATCACATTCTGATTGTATTTGTTGGGTATTTAATTAAAATAAATATGAAAATCAGCATAGCACAACTCAATTACCACATTGGAAATTTTGAAGGCAATACAGCCAAGATGATAGATGCCATTAAAATTGCGAAAGAGCAAGGTTCGGATATTGTTTGCTTTAGTGAATTAGCTACATGCGGTTATCCTCCAAGAGATTTTTTAGAATTCGATGATTTTATACGATTATCGGATGAGTGCATTCAGCAATTGTGTAATCTTGCTGATGGGATAGCAATTGTTGTGGGAGCCCCATCGCATAATCCAGATCCTAAAGGAAAAAATCTTTTTAATTCGGTTTATTTTTTGGCAGATAATAAAATTCAATTTGTTCAACACAAAACTTTATTACCTACCTACGATGTATTTGATGAATACCGGTATTTTGAACCTGCCAAAGAGTGGAATGTAGTAGAATTCAAGGGTAAAAAAATTGCCTTGTCGGTTTGTGAGGACATCTGGAATGTCGGCAACGAAAACCCCTTGTACACGATTTGTCCGCTGGATGAAATGATGTCGGAAAATCCGGATTTCATCATCAATATTTCAGCCTCTCCCTTTGATTACGCCCATGCGGCTTCCCGTATTCATACCGTCAGGGCCAATGTGGAGCGCTACAATGTGCCGATTTTTTACGTCAACCATGTTGGCGGACAAACCGAGTTGTTGTTCGACGGTGGCTCGGTGGTCATGTCGCCCAATGGGAAGGTTTACGATGAAATGCCCTTTTTTGAAGAATGCATCCGAGTATACGAACTGGATGACG
>CALFYH010000050.1 GCA_937952155.1 uncultured Saprospiraceae bacterium | reverse complement strand
GAATTCCTTGATCGCGGTCGGCGATGTGGATGAAATATTTCCATTCGCATTGGCAATAGAAAACAATGGGAACAAAAGACCTAGACAAAAAAGTTTAAATGCTTTCATAAATGATGTTTTAAGTTTCACAAAATCGTATTCTTTAATATAGAGCCGATATCTTTTGTTTTCGCTGCCTGAAAGGAAATTAATAAAATTTATTTACTTGCATGAATTGACCAAACCAAAGATTTTCTTGCTATAAGAAATTAATATTATTCAGGACTTTCCTATCTTTGGCACATTATTGAATTTTTCAAAACATGGAAAAAAGAGCATGTCTGGAATGCGGAGACAAATTTGATGGTAGAAAGGATAAGAAATTTTGTTGTGATCAGTGTCGTACCACCTATTTTAACAAACAAAATACAGATCAAAATAAATTTATGCGCAACATTAATAATATCTTGCGCAAAAACCGCCGTATTCTCGAAACACTCAATCCATCAGGCAAAACTACTGTTACTAAGACAGCATTACTCGACGAAGGCTTTAAATTTGCTTACTTCACCAATGAATACAAAACAAAAACTGGAAAGACATACAGATTCTGTTATGAGCACGGTTATCTCCAGCTCGAAAACAATCTGTTTGCACTTGTATTTCGCAAAGAATATGTCGATTAATACATGCCAATAATAGACCATCAAGATTACAAGCCTGGCATCATATTCAGACAAGGACATATTAATACCTTGTTCCCGTATATCTTCAGAATAAAGCCCAAATTGCCTTATTCTAGGAAAAGATACACGACGCCTGATGCGGATTTTTATGATGTAGATTGGTTGTTGGCCAATCACACCCGCAACCTTGTTGTACTTTTACACGGGCTCGAAGGCTCATCTGCTTCCCAATATATCAACGGTATGTCGCGCATTATGGCTGCGTGTGATTTCAATGTTGCTGCCATCAATTTCAGGTCATGTAGTGGAGAGTTGAACAAAAACAAAGTCATGTATCATAGTGGATTTACCCAAGATTTGCATCATTTTTTGTCTATTGAAGCTCCAAATTTTGACAATATTTATCTGTGTGGTTTCAGCCTAGGAGGTAATGTAGTGATGAAGTACAGCAGCGATGGCAAATATCAATTACCAAATAATCTAAAAGCAGTTGCAGGTATATCTGTACCTATAGATTTACAAGGTGGAAGCTATGAACTAAAAAAATGGTCAAATCGCATGTATGAAAAAAACTTCTTAGGTACATTACTTAAAAAAATCAAGAAAAAGCACCGATTATTTCCAGATGAAATCAGTCTTGATAATATAAAAAAAGTAAAAACGCTTTGGGATTTTGACGAATATTACACTTCTTCACTTCATGGATTCAAAGATGCTAAAGATTATTATCAACAATGTAGTAGTCTTCCATTTTTAAAAAACATGCCGTTGCCTGCATTACTTATCAATGCACTGGATGATTCTTTTTTAGCACCGACTGCTTATCCATACACTATAGCTGCTGAAAACCCAAATTTTCATCTTATGACACCGAGACATGGTGGACACGTAGGATTCGCGACATTCAGAGCTGAATTTTACTGGACAGAATTGATTGTAAAAGATTTTTTTATGAATATCGAATCACAATCTTAATAGCTAGGAAGTATAATTGTCCAATTTAATCGGATAAAAGTATCCAAATCAATGTACATTTGCAAAATTAAAATCCTGACAGAACCTTGAATCGTATATTTACCATATGTATAACCTTTATTTTACAAATATGGTATCCTCAACTAATTTGGGGCCAAATAAAAGGTGTCATCAATGACGAAACAGGAAGTCCTCTACCCTACGCAACCGTTTATTTAGAAAATACATCTACAGGCACAGTCAGCAACGAAAAAGGACATTATACTTTGGATCTGCCATCTCATGGCGAATTTACAATCACTTACCAGTATGTTGGCTATAAAAAAGCACAATACACCTTTGAATACAAAGGAAAATCTATAGCAAAAGATATGCAATTATCGCCAGATGACCAGCTTGTGGGCGAATTGGTCATAACTGCCGATCGTGAAGATCCTGCATACGAAATCATTAGAAAATCAATCAAAAAAAGAAATTATTACAAAAATCTAGTTAAAAGCCTTGAAGCTGATTTGTATGTAAAAGGTGTAGTTAAAATCAATGATGCCCCTAAAAAAATCCTTGGTGAAGATATAGGCGACCTCAGGGGAATTTTGGACTCTACGAGACAAGGTCTTGTCTATCTTTCGGAATCGAAATCAAAATTCTACTTCATGGCGCCCGACAAAACAAAGGAAATAATGATCTCAACTGTTAAATCTGGTGATAACAGTCTTTTTACCGCCAATCAGTTTTCATGGGCAGACTTTGATCTATATGATGAATACCTCAAATTCGGTAGATCGATTGTATCACCTATTGGCGACAATGCTTTATCGCATTACAATTACAAACTGGAGAAAACATTTTTTGACAATGATGGCCAATTGATTAACAAAATAAAAATAATCCCAAAATCGGCTACTTCTCCCTTGCTAAATGGCTTTATCTATATTACAGATGAATATTGGAATATCCACAGCACTGATTTGCAATTATACGGCAATGTTTTAAAAAATACTTTTCTCGACACGATACATGTCAGACAAGTCTATATACCTGTAGGAAAACAAGAAAACAAACAGCTGTTCAGCCAAGTATTTACATTCAAGGCCGGACTTTTGGGTTTTAAAATGGGTGGAAATTTTACTTACATATTTTCTAACTTTAAGATAGATCAGGATGTATCCGAATATTTTAAGGATAATGAAACATTCAAGGTGGAACCAAATGCTTTGAAAAAAGACAGCGCTTTCTGGCAAAGTCAGCGGCCTGTACCATTGACAGTAGAAGAACAAAAAGATTATATAAAAAAGGATTCGCTCCAACGATTGTGGAGTACAAAATCCTACATGGACTCCATAGATAGAAGACAAAATCAATTTTCTATATTAAAATTGTTTACAGGATATACTTATGAGAATTCTTTCAAAAAAACATCAATAGAATTCGGAAGTATCCTGTCATCTTTACAATTTAATGCGGTAGAAGGTCTCAAAATTAGATTAAAAGCTACTTGGACCAAACGTGATACTTCGTTTAGAAAATGGACCATACGACCCGTTTTAGATTATGGATTTGCTGATAATATTATAAAGCCAACGATTTTTGCAGAGTACCATTTTGATAACTATACACTGGGTAAAATATCATTTTTTGCTGGAAGAGAATACCAACAATTCGAACCAAGAAAACCGATCAATGAGCTCAACAATACTTGGAATTCGCTATGGAATAAGATAAATAAAATAAGGCTTTTCCAGAATCAATTTGCATTGATCAATTATGAACAAGAATTAAGTAATGGATTTTACTTGGATGTAAGCACCAGCTATACAGAGCGTAGTCCGCTTCATATCAATACACAATATAGTTGGCGAAAACAAGAATGTTTGTTTGAAGAAAATATTCCGTTAACAGGCCTAGACCCTTCAGCATACCAAGCCAATACTTTCTGGATCAATAGTGTCAAAATGCTTATAAGACCAGCACAAAAATTTTCCAGTTATCCACATGTGAAAATCAGAGATGTTTCCAATTGGCCGAATATAAATATTCATTATGAAATGGGACTTCCATTGTC
>CALFYH010000049.1 GCA_937952155.1 uncultured Saprospiraceae bacterium | reverse complement strand
GCTGAAATGGTAAATCAGGTAATTTATGGGGAAACATTCGACATTCTTATACAGGAAGAAAAATGGAGTAAAATAAAATTACACCATGACAAGTATGAAGGATGGATAGACCGTAAGCAATGGAAAGAATATGCTGGCAAACCAACTGATTATAAAAATAAAAATATGAAACACATATTAAAATTATATATACAAGCAAGTATAGCTTTTTCTTCTAACTTTATTTATGCACAAAATGTGGAATTGGATTTAATTGACTGTAATGCGTTTAAGACAACACATTATTTAGAAAAATCTGATGGTTCACTCTATTCAGTACAATTAGAAAGGGAAATAAGTGAAAACTTATGGGCACTTCATTCTAAAGTAACCACTGATCAAGCATTTTATATTTTTAGTCAACTTAAGAATGGGAAATATCGCGCAACACTTGTGGAAACAAAAGTTTCTGGTAATAATAACGAAGTGTATCGTAAAATCTCCAACGAGGTTATTATAAACTGTCCTGAACAAAAAACAAATGAAGCATTAACCGAAGCTTTTATGATTTTTCCTAATCCAGCTAAAAATGAACTCTTTATTACTTCCGAAAATATATTTGACAAAGAAAGTAATTACGCTTATGAGATTTTAAATATTTTAGGCCAAAAAATTATTAGCGGAAACCTTCTTACTTCAAATGAAAAAATTGAATTAAGTAATTTAGAATCAGGTACTTATGCGGTTGTAATCAAGAATAATGATATAATACAATCCACAAAAAAATTATTAATTAACAAAAAATAATGCAATGAAAAATCAAATTATTTTTATATTTGTACTTATGGCTCTTAATACCAAGTACATTATGGCTCAAGGAGTTTTATTTGATAAACAATATCTCCACGCTGTTCAGTCCCAAGACTTTATTGGACAAGATGCTAGCTATGTTTTTGATGGAATATATAATTCCAATCAAACAAATATAACTAACTCTAATGCGTTATGGCTACAAATAAATACAAAATGTATAAGAAAAATTAATACGATAAAAATTTATCCTGTGATTTCTACCAATTACTATGTGTTTATTTCTAAATCACCGTTTTTCCATATAAATATCGAAGCATTAATAAGAGATCCTTGGGTAACTTATTTTAATATTACTGGTGGAGATGGTGGTGGTCCTGGTAGCTCAACAAATATCCCAGTAGGTAATGTTTTAGGGCAGTATATTTTGATATTGAGTACTAATACCTATGAAAGAATAAGTATAAGCGAAGTAGATATTTATGGAGATTATGTAGATTGTGGCCCATATTATCCTCCTCAGTATCCTCCAATCATAGGCCCTCAAGTTGACCCACCTTACGGTATTTGTGGACCTTGGAATTGGCCTCCAAATAGCCCACCTGTATTGCCCCCTGACATCATTGGGCCACCGTTTATTGGACCAGACATAATCGATGTTTTGTCATGGTGGTCTTCACAAGAAATATGTGATGATGGTATTGACAACGACAAAAATGGCCTTGTTGACTGCGAAGATTATCCATGTGGTGTAGGTACTTTTAATGTGGTGCAAACAAATCCTACATGCCCAATTTGTCAGAATGGAAGGATTTGCGTTTTTGCTAATAATAATGTAAATCAGGTAAGCATAGATAATGGTGCATCTTGGACAGCATTTCCAAATACTGGTTTTTATTGTTTTGAAAACCTGAATACTGGAATGTACCAAGTTCGCTTAAGAACTCTATATGGTTGTGAAGATGAAAAAGATATTACTTTGACATCACCTCCAGGAGAATCTGAGTTGTGTCAAAATGGTGGATTTGAGGCAGGAAATTTTAGTAATTGGAGTGGAGGAGTTGCAGATAATTATAGTATAACATTTAATAATACTACGATTGATGTAAATAATAGGCATACTATTGTTCAAAACAATTTTGTTGACCCATTTGCACCATTTATTTCAGGAATGCAAGGAACATTTTCAGCAAGATTGGGCAATACATCTGTAGGTTCAGAATCAGAGCGATTAACGTATTGTTTTACTGTAAATAATACAAATAGTAATCTTTCTTTTAATTATGCAGCTGTTTTGGAATTACCTGGGCATAATACTCAATTACCATTTTTTGAATATAAAATATTTAGACGTTCAGATGGCAGTATTATTGGGCAAAATAGAGTTGATACCGATCATCCATTTTTGGTCAATTCAAACAGAGTTGGAGCTCTAGGTTGGGATTGCATAGCTACAGATTTGTCAGGTTTTATAGGTCAAGAAGTTTGTGTTGAGTTTATTTCATCTGATTGTGGTTGTGGTGCACACTTTGGATATGGCTATATTGACGGTATATGTACAATGGGTGGAAATAATATAAATGTTACTTTAAGTTCAAAAAGGATTTTTTGTGAAAATCAACCAATAGAGGTAAAAGTTGATGGTGTGGGATTTAGTCAATATAAATGGATCATTTCTAAAATTGATGCTTCTGGTAAAGAATTTGATACTTTTGAAGGTCCAATGCAATCAGGGTTTCAAGCTAGTTTAGCAGATGTTAAAAAATATTATGAAGATAATTCCAATTTTACTCTCACATGTCCTCAAAAATTCAAAGTGAAATTTGAAGGCCAAAGTGGTTGTGGGTCTGGTAATACTGAAATTGTTTTAGATTATATTTGTCCAGAATACAATATTGACTATTGCAACCCATACTTTTATTGTATATCAAACAATATAAATCAACTTGCAATTACTGGAGTGAATGATTGCGATAATTGCACATATGAGTGGTCGTCGCCAGAAACATTGAATGGAATGATTAATCGAAATGATAAGTTTCCTATATTAGACAAGAGTGTAGCATTGAATGCATTTGATAAATTGTACGAGGTTCAAGTTACCACTCCTGAAGGTTGTATATATGAAGAATCCTTCAAAGCACAAAAGGGTGGATTAGATATTGTGGTGGAAAAAATTGATTATGGTTACTGTGCTTATAAGGCCTTTGCAAAGTTAATTTTCGAAACTCCAGTCAATACGAATGATCTAGCTATTACTATTACAAACACTATTGGTAATGCAACAATTCCATTTACCTTAACAGGTGAAGGTACTACTTGGAATTTAGAATTTTCAGTTTTGCGAAATTCTCCTTCAATTGTACGGATTAATGTAGATTATTCTTTGTTAAATTGTACAATAGGCAATTGTTCTAAGTTTGTAGATTTACCGCTTATTAATGGCCCTATTCACTCGCAGTGGAAGGCAGTTTATCCTGATAACTTTTCTCCAAATGGGGATGGCCTAAATGATTTTTTCGAATTAACAATTAGATCAGTTAATGAAAATAAATTAGATTGTAAGGATATTAATTGGACAAATAGCAGCGTGTATTCATACAGGCTTGAAATTTATGATAGATTGGGAAATTTGATGCTTGATGATACTGTCATTAATGGACCATACTCAATCCAAGGAATTTTAGGAAATGAAATAAAATGGGATGGAAAATTTAATGGATTACCAGTTAACCCTGGTGTTTATACATGGAAAGCAACAATACAAAGTTGTTACGATGGATCCAATCAATGTAATGATTGTGGTGACCCACCTTTAAGATGGGCAACATGTGGCACATCTGGAAATCAGATTATAACAGGCACCATAACAGTAGTTCTATAATTGAAATGCACAGGTAGGTAATAGATACTTATCTGTGCAGTTTTATAAAATAATTTAAACATATGAATAATCTTATTATTAGTGTTTTTTTAATTGTAACTTTTATAAATTGCAGTGCCCAGAAAAAATTCTTATCCTATGCTATTGAGAGTGGATGTATATTGCCAATTCCCATTTTTCATAAAGGAATAGACGCTTCATCCAATGAAAATGTTAAAATATTATCAAATATTGGATTTATTACTCAAATCAATTGTACCTATAATTATCTACCCAAAAGTTTTATAACATTAGGTATATATTATGAATCCTTTGACATTAATATAAAAGAATTTTTTAAATTTCCTGAAGATATACTAACACCAAATCTTTCATACAATTATACCAACTTTAATTCAAGAAACATTGGTCTTAGAGTTTGTTTTGGAAATTCATTAGGAAATGTATTTAAATTGAATACTGGTTTTCAATATGGTTTTCCATTAAATCAACATTATGGTTACATTTTTCGTGGAACACCAAAGAAAATAGAAAGGAGTTATAATTATGAAACCCAAAATCCGTTTTCAGTTTTTGCAAATGTAGCATGGCAGATTTACCATTCTAAAAAATATGACTTGGTCTTAGTACCAGAATTTGTATTTCAGATCAATAAAGATGATAAAACATATATTCATTTGAATCAAATAAGGAAGGTGTATTTGGCGTTAAGGGTTGGTATAAGTTTGAAATAATCTTTGGGTTCTGTTTAAAAAATATCATCATGAGACATATCTATTTCAGTGTTTTGGTTTTAATCCTGTTTTTTTCCTGTAGCCCAGATGTGGAGATACCATGTATTCCCAGTAAATTGGCGAATAATGTGATTGCTTTTTATCCATTTAGTGTCGGCAATTTGTCTGATAAAGCCCTAAATAAATTTGATCTTACCAGCTTAGGTAATAGTGCAGTAGTAAAAGATAGGAATGGAAATGAAAGATGTGCTTATAGATTTAATGGACAAAGCGATCAATATTTGTTTAGAAATGGAGATTTCTTGAATAATCTCAAAAATAAATCCTATTCCGTTTCTTTATGGTATCAACCATTACTGGGTAAAAATGATAGGCAAGTTCTCTTGGCTAAGGGTGAAAGAGGCATGACGAAATGCAATTCATTATTGATAGAAGAGTGGTTCATCATTTTACATGATTGTGAGAGAGTTAGTTATTATATGGATGGAAAATGTCAATGGGGAGACTTTCCAACATTATGGCAAGATTCTACCATAATTGACAAATGCAATGCAGAATTAATGCTTTACGAAAATACATGGCATCACCTTGCAGTCACTTATGATAATGGTATGCCTACTGTGTTTTTGGATGGCATAAAATCACAAAATAAACTGCAGGATTGGGGAGCCTGTGTGCCTGTTAAAGAAAATATAGGAGATATATTTATAGGAAAAGGGTTTTATGGGGATATTGATGACATCATTATTTTTGATAAAGCGCTCACTCAAACAGAAGTAAATCAATTGTTCAATTTGGAAGCTTGCTGTATTTGAAACATTACTACACTTTAGTACCTGATTTTTGGAATTGCTGCCAATAATAGATTTCCTTCTTCTTCAAAATAAAATCATTTTTGGCAATGATGAAGCCTGTTTTTCCGTCTAGAAAACCCAACTTCAATATAAATGTGCGTACAAATCTGAAATAAGGCCCAAACCACACTTTGAAAATCGAAGGCTTTTTGTTGGCTTTTATCCATTCATCTGCCCGAAGTTTTGCATAAATATCATATTTCTCTTTCATGTGATTTTCGTCTCTGAAACTATAATGCCGGACAATACCAGATAATCGCTGACGTCTCAATGGATAAGTAGATTCTAAAGATTCGTGGACCAGATTATCATTCCAGCGCATAGACTTTCTGTTATACAATCTGATATTCCAATCCGGAAACCAACCACTATGTTTTACAGCTGTCTCCATGAAATATGTCAGTCTGTTCATTTCATATACTTGGTCATCCTTTGGATTGATTTCTTTCAATTTTTGTATTAACACATCATCAAAAACTTCATCAGCATCAGGGCAAAGAATCCAATCATTTTTTGTTTGATTAGCACCAAAATTTTTATTTTTGGAATATCCTTCCCAAGATTTTTTGATCAGTCTTACGCCGTGCTGGAGACAGATATTTTCAGTATTATCATCGGATCTATCATCAAGGACTATCAAAATGTCATTGGTCAATTTTTGCAAAGCAAGGATACATTCGCCTATGGTAGATTGGTCATTTTTAGCAATGATAACAGCGCTATATTTTGTTTCAGTCATCAGATGATTTTTCCAGATGCTATAAAATAGGGATTTATCATCCCTGGTTTGTTGTAGGTGAGTGGCTCGCCTGTATTTGCATTTACCAAACTTCCGCCAGCTTCTTCTATAATGATTTGTCCCGCGGCAGTGTCCCACTCCATAATCTGGATCATTCTTGGGTAATAATCGGCTTTTCCATTAGCAATATTGATAAATTTTAGTGCGCTTCCCATAGAAATCAAATTTGGATTATTCAGTTTTTCTAAATAGACTCTGGTACCATAATCTATATGATTTCGGCTCGTGACAACTTTCAAATTTTCATCTTTCAACGAAAAAGAATTGACCTGAAGGCGTTTTTCTTTGCTATTTTCATGATATTGGAAGGATCCATAGCCTTTCACAGCATAATATAGTTCTCTGAAAACTGGTAAATAAATATATCCAGCTACCACTTCTTTGCCATGTATTAGGGCCAGATTTATGGAAAACTCGTCGGTACGATGCAAAAATTCTTTGGTGCCATCCAATGGGTCCAAAATCCAAAAATAGTCTTCATCTATTTGTAATTCTTGCTGTGGTTGAGATTTTTCTTCTGATATTACATGCCAAGTTGGTGTCAAGGCTGACAATCCTATTGTAATAATCT
>CALFYH010000048.1 GCA_937952155.1 uncultured Saprospiraceae bacterium | reverse complement strand
CACTTGAAGAATTTAATTTATTAACTAAAGTTGCATTTGCGGCTTGAATTCAGGTAATAATTAATAGCCTCTTTATACTTTTTTAAATGACACAAACTACAAAGATAAATATAACTAAAATACCTTTCTTTAAATCCATTCTGTAGTGTGTATAACAAATTGCACAAAAACAAAAAAAGCATTAAATTTGCGTCAACTGAGTATTATTAATCATTAAAAAGCGAAAAGGTGGACACTAAAGATCAAATTTTAGAATCCATCCTGAGAAATGTTAGAACCGAGGTTAGTACATTTTTAGATCAAGAATCGGGAATTAAATGCCCCATTGAGTATGAGTTAAGGCTCATAGAAATGAGTAGGAGTTTCGCTAGAACGTTGCTTGTACAATCACAGGGTAAAATACCAAAGAGTCGGAACTCAAAAAAAAAGTAAACACGTATTTTGGGAAATTGGAGATTAGGAAGGATCACGTTTTGTGCTTTGGTACTAAGAAGTTTGCCATAACGCGATGTTTGCAAGTCTTACTTTGTTTATTGGGACAAAGTAAAGTTTTTGACGAGGCGAGTGAATTGCTTGAAAAGCTTGTAGGGCTTAACATTAGTGGTATGCAGATACAAAGAGTAAGTGAGTATTACGGATCACAACTCGACCCTGCCATAGAGCGAAATATAGAGCGTTGTATACCGAAGCTTGACGGTGTAAAAAAAGATGAAGCAGTGTATGTGATGACCGATGGGAGTATGCTTCTAACACGAGACGAAAAATGGAAAGAGACAAAACTTGCTAGGATATTTACAGACAATAACATATTGGAAGTAAGTAATACAAGGTCAGAAATTAAAAATTCGGTGTATGTAAGTCACATGGGCGGAGTAGAAGTGTTTTTACCAAAATTAGAAAGGCATTTATGCGATTATAAGAAAAAGGTAATAATAGGAGACGGGGCGAAATGGATATGGAAGTGGGCTGAAGATAATTATCCAGGGGCGACGCAAATTCTTGACTTTTTTCATGCTAAAGAGAAATTAGTAATCTTAATAAAGTTGTTTTTAAAAGAACAAGAGAGGCAAAATTGGATTGACATACAATGTAAACTTTTGATGGAAGATAAGGTACATCAGGTGATAGAAAATATAAAAAGGCTCAGGTGTAAAAGCGAAGATGCAAGAGAAATAAAAGAAAAAATCCTTCATTATTATGAGGAACATGAAGAAAGGATGTTCTATAAAACGTACAGGGACAGAGGATTATTAATAGGATCAGGCCCAATAGAGGCAGCACATAGGAGTGTTTTACAAACACGAATGAAACTCTCTGGTCAAAAATGAAGTATAAAAGGTGCTAACGCTATAGCCAACCTTAGGTGCTTATACCAGAGCAATGCGTGGGGCATTCTAGAAAAATTTGTTAATGCCGCTGCTTAGTGCAATTTGTTATACACACCATTCTGTATGACATTATGCATATTACTTAATGCAGAGCTATAATTTTTAGAATAATATTTATCCAAAGCACAATTAATTAAACTTGGGTCTATATCTTTTAAAACTAAAAGATTGATTTGGGCACCATCGGAAAATGTGTAGAATCCATTATTTACTGATACTTCCTTTTTAAAATAGCCATAAAATCAAAAAGGGCTAAGCAAAGAATAAAAAGAAATATAATTTTCAAAGCTCCATGAATATCATAATACATAGATAGATAAAATGATACCAAACCTACGAAAAAAGAAAACAATGGGCCACCTAAAATTATGATTACATATTGCCATTTTTCGACATCATTGACATCAGAAGTTACAAAACCACCACCTAGAAATAATTTTCGATAATTGAAAATAAATTTTGATCTTGAAAATTCCAGAGTCCAATTATTCCCTTCATCAATGATATCACCGATATTTATAATGACTTTACCTTTAGTAAAAACAAGGGCTGGAATAGCATGCCCCAATTCATGTAAAATGACTATAATTGGCCTAAATAGTATGGTCCCAACAATAACCGAGATTTGCCCAATAATACTAACTAACATATTTTGACATTTATTTTTTTCTTAATTAACGTGAATAATGGATAAAAAAAGGAGATAAAAATTGTAAAAATAGGAAGATTATTAATATATTAGCGCTTGATAACCAACTAATAATATTAAAATCTCCCTATATGTTAGACGACAAAATTATAGAAATATTTGTACATATCGATGATTTTTGCATTGAATTTTCTGATCAAATCAAACATTTTAGATTAGAAGACCCTAATAAAGGCATAAGAAACCGTGCTTGTAAACTATCAGATTCCGAAATTATGACCATACTAGTGTGTTTTCACCAAAGTCATTATACTAACTTTAAAGCCTTTTATACCGAAATGGTTTGTAGGTATTGGACCTCTTTATTTCCTAACTTGGTCTCATATGAGCGATTTAATGCCATACAAACTAAGGTGATGATCCCCTTGATGTTTTATTTAAAGCAGCATGCTTTAGGTTGTAGCCGTGGTATCAATTACATTGACTCTACCACCATTAAAGCATGTCATATCAAGAGAGAAAAGCAGCATAAAGTACTGAAGGGTTTTGCCACAAAAGGTAAGAGTACAATGGGTTATTTCTACGGCTTTAAGCTGCATTTGATAATAAATGACAAAGGAGAAATCTTAAGCTTTTACCTTACTAAAGCCAATGTTGATGATCGTAATTTAAAGGTAATCAGTTCGTTAACTGAAAATATATTTGGAAAACTATACGGAGATCGAGGTTATATTTCGCAAGCCCTTGCTGATTTCCTATGGAATGATGGTGTTCACCTGGTTTATAAAAGAAGAAGCAATATGAAAGACCAAAATATATCCGATACAGATAAAATATTACTTCGCAAAAGAGCACTGGTAGAATCCGTAAATGACGAACTTAAAAACATTTGTAATATCGAACATACCAGACACAGAGCCATGAAAGGTTTCTTAGTTAATTTGGTAAGCGCTATGATCTCTTACCAGCTTTTACCTAAAAAGCCTTCGCTCAATATTCAGCCTTTTGAAAACAAATCTAATCAACTACTTTTGTGTGCTGCTTAACCATTATTCACGTTAATTAGCTCTGAAATTAGAATGGTTATAGTCATAGGAAAGTATAAGGGACAAATATATAAATATAATTTTAGCAATCCGAACGGGATTCGAACCCGTATCTCCGCTTTTCTGCGGATAGCAAGGCTGTAAATACGCTTCCCTACTGACACTTTTGAAATGTTCGATGCAACTGTAAATTCTACCTATCTGTCCGCTCAGGTCAGACAGGAGTATCCTTACACTCCATGGTTCAGGATTTTACCACAGCTTTTCCTTTTAAGCTATCGGATCATTTAAAAATGAGCAAAAGAACAATCTATTTAAATTGCCCTTTTGCTCTCACTTACTTCACAAATATCTGCTTCAACTGATCTACAACCTGACCGCTGCCAGACAAGGTGATGTGGCTGATTTTGTCAGCGATTTTCTCCACGTATTCCATCTCTTTGAGTTTAAAAAGCATGGCATTGTCTTCCATCAATTTTGCCGTATTGAGCAAGCTACGTGTAGAAGCGGTCTCTTCACGGCGTGTGATGATATTGGCTTGAGCACGTTTTTCGGCTATCAATACTTGGTTCATGATATCGCGGATATCTCCTGGTAAGATGATGTCTTTCAATCCGCAAGATTTCACTTCCACACCGAGGTCAGTGGCTTTCGTTACGACATCGTTTAAGACAAACTCTGAGAGATTTTCTTTGGCTTCCATCAATTCGTCGAAGGTCAATTTGCCCACGTACTCGCGGATAGCCAATTGCATGATGACGTAGAGTTGTTTTTCAAACTCCTTGTTCTCTACCAAAGCTTTGATGATGTCTGTCACTTTGTACTGCAAGGTAAAATTCAATCGCAATTGAGCTTTATCTTTGGTCAATATTTCTTGACCTGGGATTTCCATATTGATAAGACGCATATCTGTTTTTATAACCGAAATATCTATCGCGTTTTTCCAATACATATAGGTACCTGCATCCAACATTTGCTTCATTTCGCCATCAACAAAAAGAATTCCCTTTTCAAAACTTTCCAATTTATACGCTCGCACGTAAGTACCAGAAAGATTCATCAGTGCTTTTTTGTCGATATCTGATTCTATCTCAATTTTGGACAAATCTGCCGTTTTAAATTGGTAGGAATTGATATCATTATTCCAGAAAAAATATTTTCCCGGCGTCAAAAGTCGATGATACACCTTATCTTTGTAAACAAAAACCAATTGATTATCAGCTACATCTATAAGGATGGTTTTGGCTTCAAATGCCTTATTTATTCTCAGCACTTCTGCATTAATATCCATTGGAAATGGTTTTGCCATGTCATAAATGCAGACTTCTGTCCAAGGCATCATCCAATAAATGCCCTGATTTAATACTTGGTTGAGTTCTCCGTTTTTGAAGATCAAACCGATACAATTGGTGTTTACAACTACTTTTTTCATTTTTGAAAATATTTAAAAATTACTACTAAAAAACATACAATTTAAAAATGCACAATCAGAATACATTCGTCCACACATTACGGAATCATCGTCAGAGCCATTGTGATCAACTATCATTTGCGATTTTTATCAATAGATTTTCATCCATTTGATTGGCCATCATTTATGATTTGTTGACGGAGATTTTACGTGTTATGATTTCAAAGTGATGTACAGACTGCCATTATTATCCTAAGATTTTCTAGGCGGAATGTATTCTTCATGTGCGCATGTGTAAAAAGCTATCGTGACAGGATAGTGAAGGATTCGAACCTTCTTCAACCAAGGTTTGCTGCTCTACCTACTGAGCTATTCGGCTTTTAACCGACATGGGAGTCGAACCCATGACCCGCAAATTATACGTCACTAAACATCCTACTCGTCAGAATACAATCAATATTGCACTATGGAGCTATTCAGAAACTCTCAACTATGGACTTGTACAGATAGAAAAGCGACTTCTTCAACACATTACTGTGATATATCTTAAAACAACTTTTTGTTCCTTTATCATCATTGACGATGCAAAGGTAGAATGGCAGTGCGCAGTCTTTTTGCGTAGTAAAATTTATTTTGTATTTTTGTGAAAATATTTTAGGTTTTGGATATTTTATGAGTTAATTTTTTTTAGATTTCACTGATTTCGCAGATAGGTATATAATTGAAGTAAAAAAAATCTGAATAATCCGTGTAATCTGTGAGCGATACTTTTTCTTGTAGATTTCACTGATTTCGCAGATAGGTATATAATTGAAGTAAAAAATCTGAGAAATCCGAGTAATCTGTGAGCGATAATTTTTCTTGTAGTTCAAAAAATTTGTCTCGCATATTGCACAAAAATTTATAGTTAAAAAACAAAAAAACGTTTACAATTTATGGACCACTTAAACGACATTTCTTACAAAATTAGGAAAGCTATCTACAATGTACACAACGAGCTTGGTCCAGGATTATTTGAGAGTGTTTATGAGGCAGCTTTACTTATTGAACTTGATTTGCTCGGGTTGAAAGCTGTTTCACAAGTTGGAATACCAGCATTTTATAAAAATCAAGAATTAGGATTGGGATTTAAAA
>CALFYH010000047.1 GCA_937952155.1 uncultured Saprospiraceae bacterium | reverse complement strand
ATTACTTGAAAAACGCAATTCGCCAAATCATGAATTTGATGAAAAGAATTGCTGGGAATATAGAATGGACAATTGTAAAGCTATTTTAGATTTTAATGGAGTTGAAATAGCCCTTGAAAAATACGCCATATAACAAGTAATATGAGATCAAACTTCCAATCGCTGCGCCCGACCCATATCATTACCGTATCTAACACATAAAATGAAAAATTTAATCCACATATTAGTACTTTTAATGGCTGCATTGGCTGTCAATGCCCAGCAGAAAAATGATCCTATTATGCTGCAAAGAAATAATGTTATTGAAATTGAAGGCTATGTCTTTGACTCTGAAACTGCTTTGGATTCAATGTTAATAACCAAGGAATATTTTAATGCAAAAGGGCATAGAGAAAAAATAGAAATCTACAACTCCACAGGAATCACGATTGAATACACATATAATTACAAGGATGATACTTTATTAACTGAACGGATAACAAAGTTTAGAAACGAATTGCATTCAGTCACTAAGATTAGATATGATGATAAGTTGAGAGAAATAGAAACAATAGATTATGATTTTGAAGGTAATAAAATGGGTACCTATTCCAAGGTCAAATATAATGATCGGAAGAAAACTAAGGAGACAAAGATTTACATTGGAAATAAGTTAAACATTCATACCATGGATCTTATGGATGGAAAAAATTTTATAAAAAGGCTTTGGACAGTGAGAAATGGCAAAAAGATTATTAAGTCAGAATGTGAACAAAATAAGCATGTTATAGAGGAAGAGGTCATCAATTTCAAGGGAAGCCAATTAACCATGAAGAAGCGTACAAATCAGTTTTGTAATGAACAAACAATCCTAGGGCTTAGGGGGCGATTAAAGATATCATCAGGTGACATTTAGACGGATGAGACATATCTAAACCAAAATGGGTTGATCGAATACGAAAAGCAATATTTTAATGATAAACTGATAGGTATAAAAAAGTATAAATACTTGCCATAGCATGTTCCAAATCTCTTAATTGAGCAGTTAATACCTGGATTTTTTGGTAATATTGTTATTTTGGGCAAACAAATTAAATAAGAAGTTAGTTTTAAAAATAAATCAAAGTGTAATCAAATGCAAAAATCTGGTTTGGCAATATTCCTTTCTACTATTTGGGTGAGTATTTGTGAAGTCTTTAGAAACTCATTTCTTCTTCACCAACATTGGGTGACTCATTTTGACGGTATGCAACAGGTTTTTCCAGAACAGCCAATAAATGGCGTGGTTTGGGGCATTTGGGCTTTTATATTTTCAACCCTGATTTTTATTATAAACCAAAGATTTTCATTTTGGGAAACAGTAGGCTTGGCTTGGGTTATTGGTTTTGTATCGATGTGGCTTGTAATTGGTAATTTGGGTGTATTACCTTTAAGTATCCTTCCTTTCGCCATTCCATTAAGTATGGTTGAAGTGATAGGAGCAGTTTGGATTTATACCAAATTTAATAAATCTTGAAGCAATTTTGAATTCTTTGACCATTGCTTCTATAAATAGTGCGGTCTTATGCAAAAAGTAATCAATTTTAGTCCAGTAATTGATTTTATGGATTGGTATGATTTTCAAGCATTAATCGGTCAAATTCTTTAGAGAAAAGTGTATTAGAAAGCGAAAGTTGTTATATATTTGTGTTATAGATAATATATTTCTGCTACATTATGAATACAGCACTTGCAATATCCATAAGTTTATTTTTTATAAGTTGTGACCACAGATTAAACATTCCAAATGATTTTAGAACTGTTTATCAAACTGATTCAACTTCATTAATTGAGTGGACTGATGGCAAAGTTTATTATCGGTCTTCAAAACCAATTGAAAATTATTATATTGACAATAAAACTTATACAAAATGGAAAAGTGAAAAATTTATCTGTTTAAGCCACCCAAATGGAAGTGATGCTTGGACCGATATTATTCTTCCTTTTAAAAATAATAATTATAGATTATTTGAAAATGCTTTGGAATATGACAAAAGGAGTGGTTTTGTAGTCTATGAAACTGATTCAGCAAATTTCAAGCTAATTGTTGAAAATATTGAGAGCAGACAAAGAGAATTTATTGGTAAAGATTGGCTAAATTGCGAAAGTGTATTTCCTCATTATTGTATTGATAGTTTAAAAATTAAAAACAAAGTCTTGTATATTGAATGGGTAACACCGAATTTTATAGATAAATCAAATATAAGGGAAATAAAAACTATTAACCTAAAAATCTAAAAATGCAACTGGTTGAGCCTAAAATATTCTATCACACCTATCAAAAAGAATACCATAACGCCAAAGCCCTTTTCTCTAAAAAAATTATTGAGAACTTATCTAAAAATGATTAGAATCTATTTGAAAGGGCAACAGGTTATGAACATCTATAATCCATCATCACTAATCCAAAATCCAACATCAAAAATCACCAATCCAAAATCATCCATCTTTCCCCAAAATAAAAAAAAAGCCCGATTTGAAAAACTCAAACCAGGCTTTAACTCTAAAATTATGTACTCAAAACGCTATTTGCTAAGTCGTAACATCTTTTTGGATGCTTTCTCACCATTCCATTCCATCTCGTAAAACATCACACCTTGCGTATTGAAGTCATCAGCATTACGCATGATTTCGTTACTCCCTTTAGGGTAATGATTCACTATTGTTTTGATGACCTTACCAGTGATATCATAAATTGTCAAACTTGCTTCTCCAGCTTCTGGTAGCGTAAAGCTGATAGTGGTCGATGCCGTAAATGGATTCGGATTATTCTGTGCCAAGGCAAAGATATCTTCTGCACCTTTTCTGAAGCTAAGACCCACATCCATTTTGCTCAAGTCTTGTGTATAGGCTTCAGCGTGTGTGATGTCGGACGAGATATTCAGGATGTTATTTACCGTGTTATTAGCTAGAGCTTTGAATTCTAAGGTAAATAGTACATCATGTTTTTGTAAGGACAATCCATCATGATCATTCCAACTAAATGCGATGCTACCGTCTTTGATATGGAAGTTATCACTCGATATGTTCATGGATCCAGATTCTATATTAATGTATTCAAGGGCTTGTTCGTCAAAATTGAAGGTCCATTGTGCACCAGCGATACCTTGGAAGTTGTCAGATGTAAAGGCGATCTTCACCAAGTCTCCTTTCTCAAAAGACTGCTCTGTGGTAACGAATGTCAATCTTTGTGCTGCTCGGCTTTCGGTGTTTCCACCATCAATGTTTACGATTGCCGAACCATTAACATCACCAATTTTTACTGCTACAAAATTATTTTCAATTGTTGAGATATCTTCAGAATCCAACTGTACATACTCATTGGTTGTAAAGATATCTTTCATGTCATTGAACTTTGCAGACTTATCGAAAAATCTCCATGAGGTGTTTTTAGGGAATTTCGTCGTAACACCAAGGATGAGTTTTCTCAAATCTACTAGGTCAGTAGCCGTGATTTTTGAGTCGTTATTGATATCGGCTGCCTTGTATTTATATGGCGAATCTAATTGACTCAAGCCAAGGATATGTCGCTGTATCAATACCAAGTCAAGGGTCGAAACGCCGTTCAGCGGATCTACATCATGCGATGGTGTCACCTTATAGCTTGTATTTGGCGTAATCCCTACAAATTCATAATATCCTTTATCGTCAGTCAATGTGGTTTGTAACTCGTTGATGATGTTATTCTGAAGGCTCACTTCTACATTGGCAACCATTTGATTATCTTCCGTACCTACGAATCCTGCGATTCTAGATCCAGCACAAGCTGTGCCATTGGCCTGAACATATAACTTCACAGTACAGAAATCGGTATTATTGCCTTTATCCCAGACACTCATATCTTCTTCGTTTACACCTAGATTGTCACAAGTGTAAAGTTTGGCAGATGAACAAGTCGAAGGCAACCATCTTTGATATTGACCGCTCTTATAGCCATCTAACAGTGCTGTAGATGTCGTTGGCCAATTACCTACAATGGTTCCGTTTTTGTCAAAGAGTACTTCAATATTGGTCACCGGTGGTCTGAATCCATTGAATGTAAATTTCAATCCACAAGTCGAAAGCGGACAATTGTCAGATGATCCTTTGTCAAAATCCTTTGCCCATATTTCTACTTGACCTGTATTAGGCATGATCACGGTCGTCAATTCAGATATACAATATGGCGATGGTTTTTTGCGATCTACCACATTGAAGGTATAGAAGCAAGTGGAGAAATTACCACACATATCTTCTACAACCCAAGTGATCTTGTGTGTACCTACCGCAAACTGACCTGATGCATCACTACCTGATCCATTGATAAACGGTGCTACACCATCATTATTGGTATCAATGGTATATGTCCATTTCAATTGGGCCGCTGGTGTACAATCATTGGCTGTATTTGTGAGTACTACGTGTGCTGCACAATTATCGGCGAATGTTTCGGTATCTTCTTTGCTGCATTTCTGAATTTCAGGTGCTTCTTTTTCTGAAACGGCTATTGTCTGTGTGAAAGTCCACATATTGGTACCCAAAACAGGTACAGTAGGGTATGGCACACCATTTACATCGGTATTTGGTCCGAATTTGCACCAATCTATTACCGTCCATTTTCTAAGTATTTTGAAACAAACACCATCTACAAATGGAACGATCTGATCTTCATAATTTTTTGCAACCAAACTACATGCACCGTTACCCAATTCTGGTTCACCAGTTTTGGCAGGATCTGTATCTGAATTCATACAACCTGTCATTGACCTAGGCTCCAAATTTTTCCAAGTGATACCATTGGCATGAGGTGAAGGTGCTGTATATAAGACAGGACCTTGATATGGTGTCAATTTTCTGACGTTAATGATTTGCGTGCAAGATGCGGTATTTTTGGCTTTGTCGGTCACGACAAATACTCTTGTTAACGTACCTTGACCACATTCATTGATGGTACCTGTCGTTGTCCAAGAGAGTTTCAAGTCACTACAATTATCGCTATAATACGGCGTAGTAAGCGGTGTAACTGAATATACTGGTTTGCCCAATGCAGTCGCCGAAGTATCTGCTGCACAATTTATGGTAACAGACAAAGGACAAGTAATCACTGGCGGAACTTTATCTTGGACATTTGTGATGACCATACAAGAATTGAAATTGCCTGATGCGTCCATCACTCTTAGCTCTACCATCACATCTTTTCCTACATCTTCACAACAAAACTCTACAGATGGACCGTACGGATTGGAAGCTTCATTGGTAGAACCATTAGAGTTGCATCCAGCTGTCAATCTTCTAACTGAGAAGGTCACAGCTGAACAATTGTCATGACTACCATCATCAAAGGTTGCCGCATATATCAACGCTTTGCCATTATGGGTAAGTGTCACTATTGTATATTGATCGCATATTGGTGTTGGTTTTATTTTGTCTATCACATTAACTTCTGTAAAGCAATATGAAATATTATCACAGGCATCTTTTACGGTATATTTCAACCATGTTTTTCCTATCGGAAGCGCCAAGATTTTAACTGTTGAGCCGCTATAGACTACATTATCTTCAATATAGTGACCATCCACAGGTGCATTTCCTGTCTTGTCAGCCAATAAATAAGCTACTGTCCAAGTTGTTGTATTGCAGTCACTAATGACTATCGGTGCCGGTACCGTAAAGTCTGCGTTACACTCATGATCTTGAGTGAAAATTTCGAATACCTGATCTGCTGCGCAAGATACAACAGGTGCTACTTTATCTTTGACAGATATTAGCTGGCTGTATTTTTTGATTAATCCATTACACCAATCAAGTACAGTCCAATCTCTAACTATTTTATAAGAATTGCCACATAGCGTTATTTCTGTATCGTGAAAGGTCACATTTACCTTACAAAATGTATTGGAAGTCAATCCCGCTGAAGATACTGTAGCAAGATCTAGCCCTGCAATCTTAGGAAGACCTGTCTCTGCTGGATCTGGTTTGCCATTGAAATTATAATCCCACGAAGGGTAGGATGGTGCTATTTGGCAGCTCAGTTCCAAATGCGCTGGCCACTGAATGTTGTTGATATTGACTGACTTATAATAAACTTTAAAAGTACATGGTTTAGAAACATTACCATGAGTATCAGTCGCAACATATGTCAATTCTCTTATAGCAATGATGCTATCAAGTCGGCCACATTCCATTTCTGTAAAAATATTGCTTGTAAGCGCAAGTTTCGCACTCACATCGCAAGCATCTTTGAAATACGGTGCTGGTGGCATAAATGTATAATTTGCACAACTTACCGTGTAATCTGCTGGACAAGTGATGACTGGCGCCAATTTATCTTCAATCTTGATTTTACTCCAACAAGAATTGCCATTCAGGTTGTCAATTGCATAAACGGTAATATATTGGCCAATGTAATCTGACGTTATTGGATTTGGTACAGGATTGCCTTGAGCATCTACCATCTTTATACTTATTCTGGACTCAAATCTAGGGTCTTCAAGTACCATATCTGGTGTGATGAGGGCTTGGCAATTATCATCAAGTGAAATATTTACTAAATCATTACATGCTAGCACTGGTTCGCCATCGATATCTATTGTTGCTGCTGCAGAAGCAAGAGCACATGTACGTGATGCATCAGACGATTCAAATGTAAGTATTCTGAATTGTCTTCTATCGTACTCAGCTGTAACTTTGTCAATACAATATTCTGTGCCAGTTGCCCCTAAGATGTCAACAAAAACATTGTTTATTTTCTCTTGCCATTGAATGCTTAAAGGCACACCCAGCGAATTGTCTATTTCTACTTCAAAACAAAGATTTTCTTGATCGAGGATAGCGATAGCATCAAGTGGTTGTTCGATTATTGAAGGCTGAGGTGTAAAGTCTAATGTTAATACTGATACACCAACGCATCCATCAGGAGAAATCAATCTTCCGAATATTTCTACACTTTGATTAGAAAATACTCTTAAGTCTCCATCAGGAGTGATCTTGCCGTTTGATGAATTTGCACCACCATTACCAGATGAAAAAATCAAATTACCAGTAATGATGTTAGTACCCATCATAGCGTCGATGTATGTATTATGTATTGAAGCCAGACCATTTCCGGTATCTCCATTTGCTATACCATCACCATTTCCAGTTGGATCCATTTCATCTGCGATTGCTGAAGTAGACAAGCTTAAGCCTTGGAGTCTTTCTGCTTCTGAAAGACATTCATCTCTATTCGCTGTAAGGCCCTGGAGTTGACAAATACTTACAATGGCATAATCCCATTTATCTTCATCATCTTTGTCATCACCTAGCTGACATTCACCTGATAGCGAACCTACATTGCCTTCATCACAAATTTCATCATCCTTTTCAGGTAGTCGATCATCAGGGTCTATACTTGTTGGCACATCATCTTGATCTATCGGATTGTCCTTATATTTATAATCTGTTCCAAAGGGTACTTCACTTTGTGCACCAGTTACTCTCGCCCAGTTTATCATATTTTGGCTGGTCGTATTTTCATTGATGATGAGAATAACTTTTATTGTTTCTTTAGTGCCTGCATCTATTCTCGAAATAGTTGTATAAAAATTGCTTGCGCCATCAGGAAGCCATTCTTCTTCATTTCCAGTAATGGCAATGGTATTATCATTGGAATTAAATTGCATATTGGTGTCCAAAATATCAGTAACAACTACGTTAGTGGCATTGATAGTTCCTTGATTGAATACTTCAATATTGAAAGTGACAGTATCTCCAGGATAATAAGCCTTGGAAGGAAGTGCTACAGTCTTCCTAATTGCAAGGTCAAAACAAGATTCAATAAGAATGCTCGTTGTACTATTATGTGTACAATTATTTTCATCGGTAACTAATACGTTAACTGTAGCAATGCCAGGCTTCAGACACCATGACGTAAAATCAAGTGTTTGTGTGTTTAAATCTCCAATAAGATTATCTACAGTTGCATTAGTAGTACCTGCATCAACCATCGACCAAACATATGTGTAATTACCAGTTCCACCTGAAGGATTTACTGTAAGTTGAGTATCAAAATCAAGACAAACCGTGGCTGGATCTAGAGTTGCACTTACAGTACTTGGTTGGTTGACAGTGATGGAACAAGTCGTAGTACAATTATTTGCATCGGTGACAGTCAGTCCATAAGTACCAGCTGACAGTCCGCTAATACTTGCCTCCGTTCCAGTTGTAGGACCTTCGGAAGATCCGTTACTCCACACATATCTGTAAGGAAGTGTGCCACCAGAAATCGTTGCGGTTACAGATCCACTTCCATTTTGGAAACATGTCAGATCCGTTTTATCTAGTGCACATGACAGTTTTTGTGGTTGTAAAACTGTAAATTCACAGCTGTCCACACAGCCATTGCCGTCACGGACGAAGACCTTAAACGTTTTGGAAAGGATGGCAGGATCTATTCCTACACCTAGATTGGTGAAGGTATTTGATAACTGGAATGGTCCATCTTTACTAACCAAACTATATCCAAATGGTCCTATTGCATCAGGACTGACCGAGATAGTCCTTGACAAATTTTGATCACCAAAACATGAAAGCATTGTATCACGTGGGCTACATACTATACCAATTGATGGATATGATTTGATAATAACAGTATCAGTAATATTGCAGGTCAATCCACCATTATTCAAAGGCGGCGTTGTCACTTTTATCAAAAAAGTATCCGCAGGGAGATCGTCCTGATACCTACCTGTTCTAATTTCGCCAGTTACAAGGCCTTCCCAATCAAAACTATAACCTGTATAATCAGTTTCACCTTCGATATTTACATTTACTTCGGCACTGCTGACCCCAAAACAGTTAGCATCAGACAATACTTCAGAATTTACAACAGGAAGCTTCAATACTTCAATAGTACCAGTGTCTCTATTGAAACATCTGTTATCTTGGTACACTTCAAGTATATATTGTCCTGTTTTTTCTGCATCTGGAATCGTTAATGAGCTACTACTTCCGAGTACTATATCAGGAAATCCGGTTTCATGAAAATACCATGTATATTTCAAATTAGTAGAGCCATCAGTACTGGAAGCATTTGAGCTTAAGGTTATTTCTTCTTTTTCGCATACTTGAGAGTCAAATTGGTTTATTGTAACTCTTGGATAATCTAACACTCTTATCGTAGTAGTAGATGTTTTTGTACAAACCAAGCCAGAAGCATTGGTTTGTGTATATTTATAATTGTACACATAAGGTGTATTGAGCGCTAAGCCAGTATTATCCATTAGGAAAAAGCGGTTTGTCCCTACGTCTCTATATGAGATCAAAGATGAAGGACCAGTAAGAATTCCGCCTCTTGGGTTTGCTCGCAATTCGAATGTAGCTTGATTGCCACAAATTGGTTCTTCACTTGGTTGAAACTGCGGATTGATTGCTTGGACATCAAATAAAGCCTCATATTGCAATCCTGCTAAAGTATAGAATATTTTGTAGTTTCCAGAGCCACCAGTTGGGTCAAAATAATAATTTCCATCCACATCTGGTCCAGATATTCTGCTTGTTTCGTCCAAATTAGTATTTAATTGAATAGCTGTATAAGTACCACCTGTTGCTATCGGTGCAGAAGTAGTACAATTTACAGGTCTTAACAACACTGAAGCGTCGTTATCACAAGCTTCTGATGTCAATAAACAAAACTGAAGCGCTTCTGGGGCTAAAATTATCTCTAAGATTTCATTTTTATTTTCAAATGATACTTCAGCAAATACGATTTTTTCTGGGTCACTTTCATAGTTTGATAAAGATTTTTCATCAATTTTTGATGACATGGCTAAATCTTCGTAAAAGTTTACATCGAAGATACTTCCATCCAAGCCATCATTATCAATATCGCCATAGACAGGATTTAATGATTTTAATAAATCATATTCGAATTTTCCGTTTTCTGTCGGTTTTACAGCTATAAGTTTTCCATCCTGTGGTGAAAAATTAATAGTTTTTGTAGGATTGGCAGATAATTTATCTTGGATCCAACAGCCATTTTTGTCCATGACCATAACTTCATGTTGTTCATTGGTTTCAAAAGTGGCGCTCGATTTATCATCCATATCTCCCATACCATCATGATCCCAATCAAATGCATAAGTTCCTGTACCACCTGTAACTCCAAGCTGCATGATTTGACTCGTTTTTCCATCATATTTTACGCTTATTGCTTCGGGGTTTATTTTAAGTTGGTCGGGCTCGTTCAGAATTATCGTTTTGTATGTTTGACAGCCATTAGAATTTTCAACTGTAACATGATAAGTGCCACGATGCATATTGTTTACAAAATTTTTCCTTTCACCAGATTCCCACACCAGATCAATATTATTTAGTGTCTCAGGCATAAGTTTTACTTCTCCATCCAGACTACCGTAACAGCTTATATCTTTGTATTCGATGGTGTAAGATGGTACAGTTCTCAAGGTTTCAGTTTGAGTTGTGTAACACTCATCTTTCTCACAATGGAATTCAATAAGAAATTTGGTATCACCTGAAGGTGTGAAATTGAAAACGTCACTGTAATACCCTTTGTCAGATAAAGTGATTTCTTTGTCGATGAGCAATTTTTGGTCGGACCAGACTTTTACCCACTGGTTCTGGCTTTCTGCAGATTTGCCAGTATATATGTAAAAGCCGATTTCTGCTTCCTGACCTAGGACTTTACAATCATCAAACAATATTCCTATTTCCGGATTGCATTGGCAAGCAGCCTGGGCATATGTTTGGTTTATTATCAATGTAAAAAGTATGAATGTATATACTACCTTTACATATTTTGAAATAGCTAACATAATTTTAGATCTTTGGGGTTACGTATTGAAAATCTATTTAATACTACAACCAATGTCAAAAGCTGTGCCAAATATTATAGTAAGTATTCATATAACACCTAACCTATTTTGGTTAATTGATAGATTATTTTATATGTGTATTTTTTTAAATGGGTTAGTAACTAAATATAGAGGATTATAAATGCTTGTTTAATATATGATGTAATTTTTTAATATGATATGTTAAATATTTATGCTTAGTTTTGGGAATTTGATGATTATTTAAGTGTTATTTATTCATATTTTTTTATTTTAATATATATTTATAGCCTTATTTTAAATTAATTGATCTTTTTTTAATTTTCAGTAGAGTTTTTGTTACAAGGTTGTTTTATTATTTGAATAAAGATTTTAATGAGTTTACTCCTCTTAAGTGTAATTGTTGAGAGATTTTCATAAATAATATTGCGGTGATATATGCATCACCATCAGCAGTATGTCGTGCCTTGGGAATGATCTTAAATCTTTCACATAATTTATCCAATGTATAATTTTTTTTATCCAAATTGTGATGGTCTGAAGGATGGTCTAATCTTTTTGCAAGATAAGATGTATCTAGAGTTCTATTTTGAAGATTACTGCCGCCATAAGTTCTTGAAAGTTTATTAATCATAGTAATGTCAAAGTCAATATGGTGACCAACTATAATGTCAGACCCGATAAATTCAAAAATGGCAATTAAAGCTTCAAAAGGTGTTTTTCCTTTTTGAGTAGTTTGGACCAATCCATGTATTGTCACCGCTTCATGACTTTGAGTTTGTTCGTTTTGTACTACTATAGAAAGTGTATCCGCAATATTAATTGAATTATTAACTATCCTGACGGCTCCAATGGACAAAATGTTATCATGTTTAATATCTAAACCAGTCGTTTCTGTATCTAGAACAACAAAAGACTGCAAACTGATGGGCGTTTTGGGATCAAATTTTACATATCGATGAAGGTAAGATCTATAAAAATCTGGATAAGATGTAGCGCCCTTTGTCCTTAAATCAAAAACGTTTCTAAGTTTCTCCCAAATCATAATACGCCGCCCAATTGAAATCGAACTTTAATCATTTTCTGCAATTCATCTATAGGTTGGAAGGCGTTTCTTAACAACAATCGATCCATTTTGTCCATATCGTTAGGTTGAATATATCTACCTGAATCACCCATTTTAAATCCGTGCTTGGTCCGTATCCTAATCAGAATTTCATAGGCATCAGCAGCCATTCTGTACAATTCAGCATTTTGTGGCTCAATTTCAGCTAGAGACAAATACCTTTTTGATGTATTATTTTCTCCTCCTGTTCTACTCGCAAGGATCAATAATCTTGCGGCATCTGCGAGTGGCATCATGGCTCTAAGTTTTATATCAAAACTATCTTTGTGTTCACCATTTTTTTCTAAGATAAAATTTCTAAAAAATGATAATGGCGCCGGATTTTCTAATGCATTTTTTGCTAATAGATGTAAAAATATTTCCTGGTTATCAATGGTCTCAACAATGTATTTCG
>CALFYH010000046.1 GCA_937952155.1 uncultured Saprospiraceae bacterium | reverse complement strand
GTGTGCTCTTCCGATCTTTAAACTAGCTTGGCCAGCTACTTTCCAGTTTATCATAGCATCAGGCAGTTGGATATTTTTAACAAGGATTGTTGCAGAAACAGGTGGTGCAGAAGCATCTGCCGGCTACCAGATTGCAATTCGGAATGTTGTATTTTTTATTCTTCCAGCTTGGGGACTGAGCAATGCTGCAGCTACCTTGGTAGGACAAAATCTAGGAGCCAAACTTCCTGATAGAGCCGAAAAAAGCGTGTTTCTAGCCACAAAGTACAATGCTATTTTTATGGGAATAGTCAGTTTGATATTTATTTTTCTATCATCTCCGATCATTGAGTTTTTTACAACTGAACCTGCTGTACACATCGTCGGAGTGAAGGCACTACAAATCATAGGTGCTGGATTTATCTTTTATGGTATAGGAATGGTAATGATTCAGTCTCTCAATGGTGCTGGAGATACGCGTACGCCGACATGGATTAATTTTATAGGTTTTTGGATATTTCAGATACCTTTGGCTTATTATTTTATGAATTACACAGACTTCGGGCTTGATGCCATTTTTGCTGCTGTGCCGCTTGCTGAAACAGGAATTGCGATTGCTGCTTTTTATGTGTTCAGATCAGGGAAATGGAAGAAAATTAAGGTATAATTTAAACATACAATTTTTTCTTTTTAAATACCAAAAATTATCATTCAATCAAAACAAACATTTATTAAATATATTCCCATCATAATTATTTTCTAAGTGTATATTTGCCATGAATATTAACAAGTTCGGCTTAAAAAACGGACAATTTTTCTCATAACATGAATATCTCTTTTCACTTACATTACAGGACGACCTATGGCCAAGTGGTTGGAATAGCCTATTATTTTGATAATAATGAAGTTTTCAATTATCCTTTACAATCATATGATGGTGAAAACTGGTTTGGTACTTTGACATCTGAAGCGCCTGATACACTATTTTACAAATATGTAATACTTGTGGAAGGAAAAGTGAGTCTAACTGAATGGGGAAAATATCGGAAACTGGATGTTGCTGAAGGCATTAATTTGCTTGCTGAAGATTCTTGGAGGCCACGTGCTAATGAAAACAATGTTTATTTATCTACCGCATTTTCGGAAGCCATCTTTCGAAGGAAGATTAATAAAACTAAAAGTCGAAAGGTAGTAAATAATGCTAAAAACCAAATCAGGTTTAAACTCAACACAACTTCGATTCAAAGTCATCTATGTTTCGGTGTGATAGGTAATATTCCTGAAATGGGTGCTTGGAAAACACCAAAATTAATGGATGATAGCAACTATCCGGAATGGAACATCGACATACCAGTAGAAAATTCCTATTTACAGATAGAGTACAAGTACGTCATTGTTGATCCTAAGGATTTATCCATCAAAATCTGGGAACATGGTGACAATCGAAAATGTAGTTTTACACTGAATGAAAAGCTAAAGAACCAGATCGTAATTACAGATTCATTTTTTAGGTTTGAAGACCAAAAATGGCGTGGAGCAGGTGTAGCTATTCCTGTGTTCTCTATGAGAAGTGAAAATGATTTTGGGATTGGTGAATTTTCTGACCTAAAACATCTCACAGACTGGTCTTATAATACAGGAATGAATCTCATCCAAGTACTTCCAGTTAATGATACGATCGCTAATAAATCGTGGTTAGATAGTTATCCTTATGCTGCAATTTCGGTTTTTGCGCTTCATCCTTTGTATATCAATGTGCCACAGATTGCCGCATTTGCGGATAAAGGTGTAGAGAAGCAGTTTAAGCAAGATCAAAAAATGCTTAACCAACTCGAAAAGGTAGATTTCGAAAAAGTATTGGAATTAAAATTTAAATACCTAAACATACTTTTCAAACAGGAATATGCGACCATTCAGACAGATAAAACTTTTCAAAAATTTCTGAAGGATAACGAAAACTGGTTGCCATCTTACGGGATATTTTGTCACTTGAGAGACAAGTATGAAACTTGCAACTTTACCACATGGCCAGAATTTGCAGTCTTTAATGATAACGTTATTAAAACCCTAAATACACCTACCTATGATGGCTATCGAAATATTGTCTTTTATTATTTCGTACAATATCATGCTGACAAACAGCTTCGTGAAGCTAATGAATATGCAAGATCCAAAGGCATTGTATTGAAAGGAGATCTTCCTATCGGTATTTACAGGTATAGTTGCGATGCATGGGTAGCACCTGATCTTTATAATATGTCAGAACAAGCTGGTGCTCCACCAGATGACTATGCAGTTTTAGGGCAAAATTGGGGATTTCCGACCTACAATTGGGAAAAAATGGCAGTTGATGGATTTGCGTGGTGGAAACAACGCATGCAGATACTCAGCCGATATTTTGATGCCATGCGTATAGATCATATCCTTGGGTTTTTTAGAATATGGCAGATTCCTACTGACCAAATAGAAGGTACCATGGGCTCATTCAAACCAAGGATGCCTATGTCACTTCAAGAGTTAAAAAGTTTTGGGATACAGGGAGATTTGTCCAGATATACGGAGCATTATATTACTGAAGATCGGATTAATGCCTTGTTTGGTGCTGATGCAAAAGATATTTTTACGCATTTTTTCACAAAGTCAGATGGACGAATAATTTTTAAGCCGACGTTAAATACACAGCAAAAAATCCATCATTTTGTATCTGAAAATCCAAATTATGAACAATACGAAAAGATATTATTCGGATTGATTTCTGATGTACTTTTGCTTGCTGAACCCAATTCTCATGGTCAGTATTTCAATCCAAGGATTACATTGACAACTACCTATTCTTTTGGCCAATTGGATAAGCTTACTCAAGCCGCATTTAAGGCATTGTATAACGAATATTTTTTCAGCAGGCACGATCAGTTTTGGAAAGAGCAAGCCATCTGGAAGTTGCCAGCGATCATGGATGCTAGTGATATGCTTATTTGTGGAGAGGATTTGGGTATGATTCCAGATTCTGTACCAGGTGTAATGAAAGAGATGAATATCATGTCTCTTGAAATACAGCGAATGCCAAAAGGAAATGAAAAATTCGGCAATGCAAGCAAGTATCCATACTTTTCGGTATGTAGCCCTTCTTGTCATGATATGTCCACGATCCGTGGTTGGTGGCAGGCAGATCACGAAAATGCTAAAGATTTTTACTACAATTATTTACATGGATTTGGGCTTACGCCAATGGATTGTTTGCCAGATATTGTTCAAGCTATATTGGATGATCATCTGTCATCACCGAGTATGTTGTGTATAGTTCCATTGCAAGATTGGTTGGCCTTGGATAAAAATCTTCGTAAAGAAGATGCGTTTTCTGAACAAATCAACGAGCCAAGCAATGCCAAACATTATTGGCGATATAGATTTCACATGCCAATAGAAGATCTACATAAAGCCACAGACCTAAATCTGAATATCAGAGAATTGGTCGCTAAAAGTGGTAGAATAAATTAAGGAATCTTCAGTTAAAAAACAAAAAAGCCATCTCGCATAAAGATGGCTTTTTTGTTTTCATTATGCTTCTGTGGAATCATCATCTGCTCCTGGCAAAACTTCACCAGGTTGATATTTTTCGACGATTTTCTTTTCGATTTCAGCGGCAACTTCAGGGTTGTCAGCCAAAAACTGCTTTGCGCCTTCACGGCCTTGAGCTATTTTTGTACCTTCATAACTAAACCATGATCCGCTTTTGCCTATCACATTTGTCTCTACACCCAAATCGACGATCTCTCCTGTCTTCGAAATACCTTCACCAAAAACAATATCAAAGGTCGCTACTCTGAAAGGTGGTGCAAGTTTGTTTTTCACGACTTTGACTTTTACTGGATTTCCTACAGTATTACCGTCTTTGTCTTTGATAGCAGTACCTGACTTGCGTATATCTAGTCTTATAGATGCATAAAATTTTAAGGCATTTCCACCCGTAGTGGTTTCAGGATTACCAAACATGACACCGATTTTTTCTCTCAACTGGTTGATGAAGATACAACAACATCCAGTACGACCAATAGTGGCTGTCAGTTTACGAAGTGCTTGTGACATCAAACGAGCTTGGAGTCCCATTTTGGAATCGCCCATTTCGCCTTCAATCTCGCTTCTTGGTACCAATGCAGCAACGGAGTCAATTACAATAATATCGATTGCACCTGAGCGTATGAGGTTTTCTGCTATCTCGAGCGCTTGCTCACCATT
The DNA here is from genome assembly GCA_937952155.1 of uncultured Saprospiraceae bacterium. GTDB lineage: Bacteria > Bacteroidota > Bacteroidia > Chitinophagales > Saprospiraceae > OLB9. The sequence continues at coordinate 49,318 of CALFYH010000046.1, read as the reverse complement.
ATCAGGTTGTGAAATCAATAACTCTTCGGTATTAACTCCAAGATTTTCAGCATAAAATCTATCAAATGCATGTTCTGCATCTATTATAGCTGCAATTCCGCCTTGTTTTTGGCATTCGGCGATAGCATGTATAGCGAGTGTGGTTTTTCCCGAAGATTCAGGCCCATAGATTTCTACGATTCTACCCTTAGGCAAACCATTGACACCTAAAGCAATATCAAGTCCTAGTGATCCCGTCGAAATGGTTTCAACATGGACTACTTGCTTGTCACCGAGTTTCATAATTGTCCCCTTTCCATAGGTTTTATCCAGTTTGTCCATGGTAAGGGCTAGCGCTTTTAGTTTTTCTTCTCTTTCTTTTGACATATTATTATTAACGTTAGTAATGAAATTGAATTTTAGTAAAGCAAAGATATGAATTTTTTATATATAATTTTATTTACTAATTTCTAATCATGAAATTAATATCTATTTTGTACTTTAGCACTTAAATGTCAAAGCAATATGAATAATCGTCCATGGCTTAGAAATTATCCTCCTGGCATACCGGCAAATATAGATACCAAACAGTACGAAACACTCGTTGATTTTCTCAAAGATTGTTTTACAAAATATGCCAAACTAAACGCCTTCGAGTGTATGGGCAAAAAGATGACCTATGCTGAAGCAGATCGATTATCCACACAATTTGGTGCATATTTACACTCTCGAGGATTGAAGCCAGGCGATAGGATTGCCCTGATGATGCCCAATTTGCTCCAGTATCCCATTGCTGTTTTTGGTGCATTAAAAGCTGGATTGATCATTGTGAATACAAATCCGATGTACACACCACGTGAAATGCTTTTTCAGTTTGAGGATAGCGGTGTAAAAGCTATTGTAATTGTTGAAAATTTTGCAGCAAACTTAGAGTCAGTGATTTCCAAAACACAAATTGATACCGTCATAATGACGAGTATTGGCGAAATGTTGGGAAGCATTAAGGGAAGTATTGTAAATTTTGCTGTGCGATATATCAAGCGATTGGTCCCTAAATATAATTTGTCCAATGTGGTTTCATTTTCTCATGCATTGGAAGAAGGAAAAAAATTCAAAATCAAAGAATTCCAACCTTGCGCAAGTGATGTGATCGTTCATCAATATACAGGAGGTACTACAGGAGTCTCCAAAGGCGCTATGCTTACTAATGCAAATTTGGTTTCAAATATGTTGCAGATTCGCACTTGGATGCAAAGCTATCTTGAAGAGGGAAAGGAAATCACACTTTCGCCACTTCCTATGTACCATATTTTTGCTTTTTCTGTCAATTGTCTTGCGATGTTGAGTTATGGTGCACATACGGTATTAGTGACAAATGCCCGAGATCTTAGTTCTATCGTCAAGGAATTTAAAAGGAGTAAAATCAGCCTTATGACTGGACTTAATACCTTGTTTAATGCTTTGCTCAACTATGAAGAATTTAGGAAATGTGATTTTTCATCATTAAAAATAACAGTTGGTGGTGGTATGGCGATACAACGGGTAGTAGCTGATAGATGGAAGGAATTGACTGGTTGTCCACTTACAGAAGGATATGGTATGACCGAGTCTTCACCTTTGATTAGTGTCAATCCTCTAGATGGTGGTAAAGTAGGAAGCATTGGATTGCCTGTTTCTTCGACAGATATCCGTATAATTAAAGAAGATGGTATACTGGCTGGTTGTAATGAAATAGGTGAGATTCAGTGCAAAGGCCCTCAAGTGATGGCTGGTTATTATAATCAACCAGATGAAACTTCAAAAGCCATTATAGATGATGGTTGGTTGTGTACCGGCGATATTGGTAGAATGGACGAAGAAGGCTATATGTTCATCGTAGATCGGAAAAAGGATATGATTTTGGTAAGTGGATTTAATGTTTTTCCAAACGAAATAGAGAATGTAGTGGTACAGCATCCAAAAGTTTTGGAAGTAGCAGCGATTGGAGTGCCTGATGATAAATCTGGTGAAGTGGTAAAAATCTTTGTAGTCAAAAAAGATGATAGCCTATCCAAAGATGAATTGATGTTGTTTTGTAAAAGCAATCTTACTGGATACAAAATGCCCAAACATATTGAATTTAGGGAAGAATTGCCGAAAACAAATGTAGGTAAAATCCTACGACGAGCTTTAAAGGAATAAAATGAATCTAAAAGGAAATATCATACTTTTTCCATGCCCGATAGCCGAAGGCAATGTGTCGAGTTTGTCTGTAGAAAGCGTCCGATTGCTTCACAAGACCAGTTGTTTTGTCGTAGAAAGGGCGAAAACAGCAAGACATTTTATTAAGGCGACCAGTCATCCGATACCGATCTCACAGTTGGAAATACTCGAAATAAGTGATGACAAAAAGGAAATAGAGGATTTTCTGGAACAACATCTGAAGGAAAAAAACATTGGTATTATTTCAGAAGCTGGTTGCCCAGGTATTGCTGACCCAGGTGCAGATGTCGTGGCGTGGGCCCATAAAAACCAAGTACGCGTGATACCACAAGCAGGGCCATCATCTATCTTCATGGCAATGATGTCGAGTGGTATGAATGGACAAAATTTTGCTTTCAATGGCTATCTTTCCAATAAAAAGCCAGAACTCATTCAACAATTGAAGGCATTAGAGCAAAAATTTCAAAAAAACAAACAAACACAAATCTGGATGGAAACGCCTTATAGAAATGGCTTTATGACAGAGACTATTTTTCAGACGCTGCCGGGACGTACTAGATTGTGCATTGCATGTGATATAAATGCACCTACGGAGGAGATAAGAACTATGTATATCGATGATTGGAAAAAAGTAAAAACAGATCACTTACATAAGAGACCATGTATATTTTTGATAGGATGAGCAAAATTAAAATATTTAAGATCTGATTTTTTCTTATTTAAAAAGCGGATGATTAATTTTTTGTACAAGTTTTTCTATTTAAAAGATAATGAAAAAAATAATTTTTTAATTTGTGTAACTTTGTTTCAAATATTTGTGTTATATTTACAGTTGGAATATTTTATTCCATACTTTTTCCTTTTTCTTCGCTTATATTATTTATTAACCATTTAAAAGTATTAAGCCATGATGAATCAGGAAGTACGTTCTATTATGACAAAAGATCCTATCGTTGCACACATCAATCAGACTATTGATGAAGTGGGCGACATTATGATGGAACACAAATTACAACAATTACCGGTCGTGGAAGATGGTAAACTTATGGGTATGGTAACCTCATATGATCTTTGGAGAGCATCTAAAGAAGGCCACGGCAGTGATATGATTGTTAAAGACGTCATGACACGTAAAGTAGTACGAATCACACCAAAGGACAAGGTAGGAACAGCAGCAGAGCTATTTGCCGATCGCCGCTTTAAAACTCTACCTGTGGTAAATTTGGATAATGAATTAAAAGGAGTTGTTACTGCTTTTGATGTTATCCGATGTGCATTCAAAGAAGAATACCCTAGGCCGATTTTATATCAAGAAATATTTGATAATTGATCCATTTTCTTGGCGAAAAGAAAACGTGTATAATAGAAGATTAAGTATTTTCTTCTCTATAACGTTCTAAAAATTCTCTTACTGCAGAAAAAGAAACTGTCTTATCGCTAAAATAAAGCAATGCATCTTTGCATTCTGATTCTGAAGCTTGGAGATGATTCAAGATGTTCATCATGTGCATTTTCATATGACCTTGTTGTATGCCTGTCGTGACTAAGGATCTCAAAGCGGCAAAATTTTGTGCAAGACCTACAGAAGCAATTATACGCATCAATTTTTCTGCTGATGGATTTCCAAGGATGTCCAATGTTTTTTTTGCAAGTGGATGCAAAGACGTCAAGCCACCAACAGTTCCAATAGCCAAAGGTACATCCAGCCAAAATCGGAATATTCCGTCGTTTATTTCGCAATAACTTAAACTTCGGTATTGACCATCTTTTGCAGCATAGGTATGTCCAGCGGCCTCTGTTGCTCTAAAATCATTTCCTGTAGCAAGGATTACAGCATCGATGCCATTATAAATTCCTTTATTGTGTGTAGTAGCCCGATATGGGTCGATGTGGGCAATTTTTACCGCAGTCCTGAATTTTTCTGCTAGTTGTTCCGCTACAATTCCATTGGCAAAAGTGCCCAATTCTTCGATTTTGCAGGAGACTTCAGCTCTGACTACACATGCAGGTGTGTAATTAGACAAAATAGCCATGATGATATTTAAGTCTCTATCTATATCTTCTAAATCGGGATAATTTACAAAAAACGCCTCAAGCGATGATGCGAAATTTTCTAAAACAGAATTGATAAAGTTTGCACCCATAGAATCACAAGTCTCAATATGCACAAGCAATTGATACAGGCCATCTTCAGCATCCGTAAAATCTAATAGGTCAATCTTTGATATACCTCCACCACGTCGCTCCATATTTTCGGTGATATGTATGGCGTTTTCAATAAGATACTTTTTTATTTTTGGGAATAGTTCTTGCAATTTATTTTTATCTCCAAACCATTTAAAATGTACCTGGCCAACTTTGGTAGTACCTAATATAGTGGTTTTGAAGCCACCTCTTTCCATCCAATATTTGGCGGCAGAAGCAGCTGCAGCAACCACGGAGCTCTCTTCGATGACCATAGGTACACAGAATATTTCGCCATCAATTAAAAAATTTGGCGCAAGCCCATAAGGCATTATAAAGTTGCTAACCGTATTTTCACTAAATCCATCGAATACTTTCTGTAATGGTTCATCTTTGGTATAAAATGAGGTGCAAATATGCGCTAAGTCGCCGTTTTGACTATCAAAATTATCAGATAACCACTGCAATTTTTCTAATTTACTCAGCTTGGAAAATCCCGAAACAGCTCTTTTATCCATTATCTACTATTCTTTTACTGTTAAATATGCTTTGGCAAGACTTAGACCCAAAAGTTGTTTTTCTGTAAATTCTTGCAAGGTAGCATAGGAACCAGTGGCATGCTTTAAGAAGCCAGATGCCTGACCATATATTGAAGGAAGGCGGAGTTTTTTCATATAATAATATCCATCCAAGAAATCGCGAATACCACCAGAAATTATAATCTGTTTGCACAAACAATTATCACCCAATTCCTTAACGAGTTCGTTGACTATTTTGATCATATCCATAGGATTATGCCCGATTTTTGTCAAATTTTGATAGTTTTCGTTTTGTATTTCTGACGATCTCAATAGTTCAAGCAAGGCAAAATTTGTACCACCACTAGCTGCAAAATCAATAGCTTCTAGTGGTAAAGACAATAGAGCTTTTAAACTTTGCGGTCCCATACCTTGACCTACTTCCTTTACAATTATCTTAACATCAATAGTTTCCAAGATTCTTTTTATCGTATCAATGGGCGCATATTTAAAACGATCTCCTTCGGGCTGAAGCCATTCTTGCATCGGATTTACATGTATGATCAATCCATCAGCTTCCAATTTATCGAGCAGTAAAGCTACTTTAGTTACTTGATTATTGTCAATGAGTTTTTCCAGCTGTGCAATACCTAGATTTGCATAAAGTGGTTGGTCACCAAGGTACTTTCTCACCTGAAAATCACCCAAATATTCATCACTTGCGAGAAGCTGTCTGCATGAACCAAGCCCCATTCCCAATTTAAATTCACCGCAGGCCGTCGCTAGATTTTTATTGATAGTTGCAGCCTTATTGGTACCACCAGTCATACTTGATATCCACAAAGGTGCAGCTAAGTTTTTGCCTAGAAAATTAAGCCCAAGATTTTCAATACCTATTGGATGATTGGACATTATAGGTTCATAATAAAACCTATCATCTATTTTATCAGCTCCAACCCTAGAAGAAAAAGCAAGATCAATATGATCACTTTTGCGATGTGATGCTGAGGGATCATTTATGTTTTCGTTTTCAGAAAAATTAGGGTTTGCCATGATTTTTATTGTAATTGCAAATTTTGCGCTCAAAAGTAATGAAAATCAAATTTTTAATTGCCATTTTTGCAAAACATTACATTTCAGGTGTTGTCTTCTTTAGAATTCCCCCATAAGAAGAAGATTTTTTTGTACTTAACTAAAAACCAATTGTAAATGAGATTTTGTTTTATTCTCATTGCTGTATTCTATTACAGCAGCATTTTCGGACAAGGGGAAAAGTCTTCAACAGATCATTATAACAAAGGTGTTGAATACTTTAATTCCAAAAATTTTGAATTAGCTTTGGCTTCATTTACATCTTGCCTTACGTCTGATCCTTATAATGTAAAGGCGTATTACAACAGAGGCAATTGTGCTATGAATCTCAAACAATATGAATCGGCATTGTCAGATTTTGATAATGCCATAAAACTAGATCCTGATTTTGCGAAAGCATATTTGTATAAAGCTTATACCTTGTTGCTTCAAGAGAATTATTTGGAAAGTATATCTGTATTTACCGAAACTATAATAAAAGATCCGTCGATATCAAAAGCATTTATCAATAGAGGTACGGCTTATATGAAAACAAATAATTGGGAAATGGCAATTAATGATTTTACTACCGGAATTACCAAAGGAGAACATTCATATGCTGCATTTTTGAACAGGGCAATTTGTAAGTCGAAAATCGAAGATATCCAAGGTGCACTTGCAGACTTTAACGCAGCGGCGGATATCAAACCAGACCAATCTATTATAGCTGTCGAAAAATCAAAAATATATCTTAGGCTAAATCAATGGAAAGATGCCATTTCTGAACTTTCGATGGCAATCAGGATTAGTCCTTCAGATGCAAATCTGTATCATTATCGTGGATATGCCAAACTGATGACTGAGGATTTGAATGCAGCTATGACCGATTTTAATATTTGTTTGCAAATAAATCCGAATCATAGTGACGCACTAAAAAATAAGGCACAGACATCATTCAAACTAGGAAAATTTGAAGAGGCAACACTAGATTATACAAATCTCATAAAAACCGATAGCAATAACCCCGAATACTTTACACTAAGAGGTATTTGTCATTTAGAATCAAAACAGTACGAAAAAGCTTTGGCTGACTTTAATGAAGCGCTTGCAAGCAAGAAGGATTTTGCTGAAGCATACTTCAACAGAGCTAATACCTACACAAAGCTACTCGATATGAAAAAAGCCTGTGAGGATATCAAACAATCAGCAAAGCTCGGTTATGAGCCTGCAAAAGCGCATATAAATAATCTATGTAATTGATATACAAGTTTCTCATTATTATGGATACCAAATATTTTTTACATTTGGAACTTAAAACAACCTAATCTATATTTTCCATTAAAATCAAAACATAACGATGGTAAAGTTTTATTTCAGGGCTTTAGTAGGAATCATTTTTTTATTGACTCCCGAAAGGTCGTTTTTGCAAAACAGTGATGCTCCGAAGTCATTAGGAAATACATATTTTATCAAAAACTGTTTTGTGGTACAAAAACCAGGTATTGTACTTTCAGGTCAAAATGTATTGATTAAGGACGGATTTATTTCAGACATTAGTCCATCTTCAAAGCCTCCGTTTGACGCACAAATTATCCAAGCGGACTCTATGTATGTGTACGCAGGATTTATCGATGGGTTTTCAAATATAGGTATCTCAAAACCCGAATCAAAAGATAGACCTAAACTACCTGACCCAGGCAATCCACCCAATGATTTGGCTGGAATTACGCCGCAAAACTCTTCCTTGGACTCCTATAAATCATCAGATAAATCTGTCTCTGATATGCGAAGTGCAGGATTTGTTATAAGTAATGTAGCGCCTAGAGGCCTTATGTTGCCAGGACAATGCAATTTGATATTATTGGGTGATGAGTCGGCGGATAAATTACTTGTAAAAGCCAAGACTGGTCAAACATTCCAATTAGAATCAAATCGAGGCATTTATCCTGCTACTATAATTGGAGTAATGGCCAAGTTTAGAGAAATTTATAAAAATGCAAGTATCGCTGGCAATCATGAAGCCAAGTACAAAGCCAACCCATCTGGACTTATGAGACCGGACTTCAGCAGAGAATTGATGGCTATGTACCCAGTGACTACACAAAAAATGCCTTTATTTTTTGTAACACAAAAGACCAAAGATGTACATAAAGCACTATCATTGAAAGAAGAATTGGGTTTCGATCTCATTTTGACCGAGGTAAAACAAGGATGGCACTATATTGACAAAATAAAGAAGACAAATACTCGAGTACTATAGTCTTTGGATTTGCCAGAAATTGAAAAGAAAAAAACAAAATCTGAAACGGCAAAAGATTCATTAAGTACTAAAAAAGATTCTGTAAGCGCTAAGGAATTGGAGAAAGCCGAAAAAAATCCTGAAAAAGAAGCCTTTGATGTAAAAAAGGAGCAATCAACCAAAGAATATCTTTCTCAGGCAGCTCTTTTCGAAAAACAAGGTATCGCATTTGGTTTTTCATTTCTGAATGTGAAGCCAAGCGATATAAAAAATAACATCAGGACACTTATAGAGAACGGACTTTCTGAAGATGCGGCACTAGCAGCATTGACTACGAATCCGGCACAGATTTTAGGTATAAATAACGTTTCTGGTACGGTAGAAAAGGGCAAAATTGCCAATCTCATCATCACAGACAAGCCATATTTTAATGAAAAATCTGCGGTAAAATATACATTTGTTGATGGACGAAAATTTGAATACCAAGAAAAAAAGAAACAGGAAAACAAACCTACAGAAGCTGGAAAATTTATTGGCACCTGGACCTATACAGTAGAAGTTCCCGGATCCGTTCAGAAAGGTAAAATTGTCATTACAAAATCAGCTGGTGAGTATGTGATAAAGGTCTTCGATAATTCATCACCTGGAGAAGAAGACGTAGCCAATAATATTTCTGTTAATGAAAATTCTGTCACTTTCAATATTATTGCCGACATGGGTCAACCCGTAAAAGTTGATTTCGATCTGAAATTTGCCGAGAAAGCCTATTCAGGTTCGGTAAGTGTAGGAGAATTCGGGACGTTTCCCATTAAAGGCGAATACGAAGGAGAACCCAAATTATTTTAATCAAATTCTAAAAATCAGGATGATGAATAGAATCATTTTCATACTTATTTTGTGTACATCTACATTGGCTATCGGGCAAAATGTCCTTATAAAAAATGGAACGGTATTGACTGTGACAAAAGGCACACTCGCAGAAACCGATGTATTGATCACCAATGGAAAAATATCCCAAATAGCAAAGAATATCAGAAAAGAAGCCAATTATAATGAAATCGATGCTACTGGTCTCTATGTGATGCCAGGTATAATTGACGCACATTCGCATATTGCCCTTGATGTAGTAAACGAAGCAACAAGCCCAGTGACAGCCGAAGTTAATGTAGGTGATGCATTAAATCCTCTGGACGTTTCTATATATCGAGCCCTTGCCGGCGGCGTAACGATATCGCACGCTATGCATGGATCTGCCAATGCCATCGGAGGACAATGTGAAACAATAAAACATAGATTTGGCGAGATAAATCCAGATAATTTGAGGATGCAAGGCGCTCCAAGAACCATAAAATTTGCATTAGGTGAAAATCCGATAAGAACACATGGTGAAGGAAGTAAGATAGTACCAAATACTAGAATGGGCGTCGAGCAGGTGTTTAGAAATGCCTTCAGTGAGGCTAAAATATATGCCAAAGAATGGGATGATTATAAAAATGGCTTGCGCAAATCATCACCTGAATATAATCTTAGACATGAGACCATCAGCGATATATTGAAGGGAAATATTCTCATACATTGTCACTCATATCGTGCTGATGAGATATTGATGTTGATGCGTGTATTAAAAGATTTTGGTGTTTCTAAGGTTTGTTTTCAGCATGTAAATGAAGGATTCAAAGTAGCACCAGAGTTGGCGGCATTTGGTGCTAGTGCTTCGGTTTTTTCAGATTGGTGGGCATATAAGTTTGAGGTTTATTATTCCACAGCTTATAATGCAGCCATTCTCACCCGTAATGGTGTAGTCACATCGATCAATTCTGATTCGGATGAACTTATCAGACACTTGTACCATGAAGCAGCAAAAACCCAAAGATATGGCGACCTCAGTGATGACGAAGCACTAGCTTTGATTACTATAAATCCAGCAAAACAATTGGGTATAGAAAAGATGGCAGGCTCTATTGAGGTCGGTAAAGATGGTGACATAGCCATTTTCAAAGGTCATCCATTATCAGTATATGCCATACCACAGATGACCTTGGTAGATGGAGCTATTCGATTTGATATCAACAAAGATCCAGATGATATGCGATTGGATATAAATCCTTCAGAAAAGTTTTCTTCTTTTTATGAAACAGATAAAAGCCAAGAAAATAATGGATGTCTCCAAGATGTATCAGAAATGCTCATGCAAGAAAGTTATGCAAAATATTTGAGATTCAGATATTCTAAAAATCATAGTCATTAATATTCTAAAAACCAGATTGTAAATGAAAACGCTTAATATATTTTGGATTTTTTCTTTAATATTTTTGGTCAATATGCCTTTATTGGCTCAGCAAGTACAAAAAGCCAAAAAGGGTTCATTTTTACTCAAAAATGGGACAATTCACACCATTACCAAAGGTACTTATCTTGGGGATATCTTGCTAAAAGATGGTATAATTTACGATATCGGAGCAGTAAAAACAGATGTTACAAACATCACCGTTATAGATTGTACTGGCAAGCACATCTATCCAGGATTGATAGATAGCGGCAGCAAGTTGGGTTTGGCAGAAATCGAAGCTGTGTCTGTAACGAATGATTTCAGTGAGCATGGAGATTTTATTCCACACATGAAGGCACTTACGGCCATCAATCCCAATGCTGTGGCAATCCCAGTGACTAGAGTTAACGGAGTTACGACCGTATTTGCCAAACCAGAAGGCAGTACATTTCCAGGAACAGGCGCATTGGTAGATCTTTTTGGATATAGCCCCGAACAAATGACTTGTGGATCAGAACGAGTGGTGATGAAATTTCCTTCGACAGGTAGAAGAGGTAGATGGGATAGAAGGTCTGATGATGATATTAAAAAAGATGCTGAAAAAGCCTTGAAAAATATAAATGAAGTCTGGGCATCGGCTTTGGCTTATGCAAAAATAGATTCCGCTGCTGGTGCGCAAAAACAAACTTGGGTAAAAAATAATCCGCAAATGGATGCATTATTGCCTATAGTAAAAGGTATTCAGCCGTTATTTATCGAGGTAAATTCGAAAGCTGATATAGAAGAAGCAATCAGTTGGGTAGCACAAAACAAATTAAAAGCTGTATTCATGGGTGTAGCCGAAGGCTGGCGTGTCGCAGACAAAATCGCTAAAGCTAAGATACCTGTGATCACTGGACCGATATTGAATACACCACGCAGAGATAATGATAGATATGACGCAGCATACACCAATGCGGGCAAAATGTCCAAAGCTGGTGTTAAAGTAGCGATCAGAACAGACAATGCCGAAAACACAAGAAATCTTCCTTTTAATGCGGGATTTGCAGCAACATATGGCATGGGAATTGACGAAGCTCTCAAAGCTGTTACAATCAATGCTGCAGAAATTTTTGATGTTGCGGATAAGTATGGAAGTATTGAGAAAGGAAAAATTGCAAATATCTTGGTCACTACGGGCGATCCTTTTGAAACCAAAACAAATATCGAAAAGGTATTTATCCGAGGCTGGAATATTCCCCTAGAAAGCCGTCAAACCTTGTTGTATGATGAGTTCTTGGAGAGAAATCCTTGATAATACCATTAAATAATGTTTGTTTTTTGATATAACACGATCTCCACACACTTTTCGGGCTGATTGACAAAGCTGATGGCATGTCTGTCGGGAAAGAGAAACTTGAGTTTTTTGTGGATGCTATCCAAGCCATAGCCGGATTGTAAGTTTTCAGAAAATGGCGGACCACTGTCATAAATCCTGATGGTCAATATGTCTGATTCTGTAGATGCCGAAATACGAATTTTAATGAAATTTTCATGGGAATGATATCCATATTTGATGGCATTTTCTACAATGGGTTGCAGGATGAATGAAGGTACAAGATAATCCATAATATCTTCATCTGTTGGTAAAGAGACCTGTAATCGATCGCCAAACCTTATTTTTTCTATTTTGAGATAAGAGTCCAGAATTGAAAGTTCATCTCGAAGCGGAATAAGCAGATCAGCCTTTTTATCGGTACATTTTTCATAAAAGCGAGCCAATTCGAGTGCCATCTCTTCGGTTTTTTGAGGTTCTGTATGTGCAAGTGATGCTATGCTATTTAGTGCGTTATATAAAAAGTGTGGATTGATCCGAGACTGGATAGATGCGAGTGAAGAAGAAGAAATGGTATCCTCATTTTTTTGTTGGGTAAATATTTTTTCTTTTTTTCTTAATTCAAAAATGTAAGTAGTAAGATTACTCATAAAATTGGTAACAGCAAAATAAATCCAGAACTTGAACCAGCCAAGGATATTAGCATTGTTTCCGAATTCGTAGAAAAAGCCACCTTTATACTCAAACAAATCAAAATATAAATAATTACAAATATGGCCACCAAAAAACTCTGCGACCAATCCATAAAGAACTATAGCAACAAACTTGAGTAATTCTTTTTTCGCAAAATCAAATGTTTTTGTTTTCTCATTGATCTTCATTATTATCCAAAAAAGTAAAAAGAATGTAACCAGATTTTTACCAAGGAAAATATTAAAAAGTTTGGTAAACCAATGATCCGTAAAAAACCAGGCTACAAAAACAGCCAAAATGATTAGTGAGAGATACACTATGAAGTTACTCTTTTTTGACAATATTTTATTGACCATTAAAATGATCATGATCAGTAAGTAAATGCATATAATCATAACACTGATCAAAGGAATAATTAAATTAGTTTCAGGTAAAGAACCAATTCTCATTGGTCTTTTATAATAGTACACTTTATTTTTTGAGGTAATGTCGATAATTTCATCTTGCGTTATTACTGCGACATTTTTTTGCCATCCTTGAGAATCCTTGTACAGGTCGCTTACCCATCTTTGACTTGTGTTAATTTCACGTCCATCAGATGAAAAAATGATGCTTTCCATTTTATCTATGGGAATAGATGAAGGCGTATTTCCATATCGAATACATAAACGATGGTCATTGGTCAAGCCCTCAACTTTAAAATACCGCAGTGAATCATCCGTGATCTTAATGATACAAACATCATTTTTTTCAGCAGTTGTGTAATCAAAACTACTTTTGAAATAACGATGATCTGTAATGATATCATTGTTAACTTTATAAAATTCCCAACCAATTAATGATATTCCCACCAAGAATATCAAGGCACTATACAAATAAACTTTTTTCATTTATTAAGAATTTATATTTTTCAAAACTATCTCTACACACTTTTCGGGCTGATTAACAAAGCTGATAGCATGTCTGTCTGGGAAATGTCTTTTTAGTATATCTTTTACATTTCTGATACCGTTGCCGATTTCCATATTGACACCGAATGGCTTTCCGCTGTCACAGACATATATTTTTAGTGTTTCATCACCAATTTTAGCAAATGAAATACTGATTTTGGTTGTGCCTTTCTCCAGGTTGTACCCGTATTTTACCGCATTTTCTACCAAAGGTTGTAGTAGAAATTTAGGTATGTAGATGGAGGAAACTTTCTCAGATATGTCAAATGTGTAACTGAGTTTATCGCCGATTCTGATTTTTTCTACGTCAAGATAGGCGGATAATGCTTCTATTTCGTCTTTGATGGTTATCATAGATTCATTATTTCTGTTGGTAGTGTATCTGTAGTATTTAGATAGTGATAAGGCAAGTGTTTCGGTTTTATCGGGTGCGACTGGTGCCAATGCTGCGATGGCATGAAGTGAATTGTATAAAAAATGCGCATTGACATTCGCTTCAGAATGGGCTAAAGCTCCTGCAGTCTCTTTTGAAGTAGATGTAACGGATTGTAATTGTCGAGATTTCCTGAGTAACGAAGAAATATAAAGGATAAGATTGTGTAGAAAATGTGCTGTGGCGATCATAAGCCAATTTTTAAATGAAATTGTCATAATCCAAAAGATAGAATTGGACAATCCATCTGCATATTCGGTAGGATTGTATTGATAAAAAACAAAGTTTACAGCAGTCCTAAAGACGATTTCACAGAGTATTCCTATGATAATGATGGCGAAAAAGTATAGAAACTGTCGTTTTGCAAAGTCTTCGATTTGATTTATAGTTTTGAAATACTGAAACACAAAAAATGCGGTGATGTAGCTCAAAAAGATATATACGATTCTAAACCAATTGGAGCCACCATTGTAGGTTGGGCCACAAATATCAATAGCAAAAACATAAGAAAAAAGGCCTATTACCAGTAAAGTTATAAGGTAGTAAACCTTTGGGTAATTATGAAGTATTGTAACATGTTTCAATTTTTCCGCAAGCCAAAACAGTATAAGCAGGACCATTATTATGGGTAGCAATATAATGGGATCACCCATAGTATATTTGAATCTAAGATCCCAAGCAAGGTTTCCTGTCAGAAACGGATTTTTATCACTTTCTTCTATACTGTGGGCAAACCCAATTACAGTATTATTATATAGCAAGCTATCAAGTTGATCTTGTGAATAAAGCGTAATTCTTTCTTCAAATTTTGTTTCATCATTCACTATTTCTTCAACCCAATCAACGATTTGATCGAAAGAGAAATTAAAATAATTATAGGATTTTTTTGGATGATAGTTGGAATAATCAGTGGTATGAGGAAGAAATTTGCTATCTAAACCATATTGAACGGCTATGTGACTGTCGTTGGTTTTGCCGAGTACCCTAAAAAATGTTTTGCTTGCATTGCTGTCTATCACAATGTAAAAGTCATTTTCTATGGCTTCATTTATATTTAAATTTTTGACCTGTTTCCCATATTTATCATTATCTAATTTTTGTTGATATTTTATGGTTTCATTGAAACTATTATTAGCCCAAATCGTGATATAAAAATATCCGCCGACCAACAAAAGGATGGGAAAGAAATAAAAAAGGGACTTTTTCATAAACCTTATTACTATTTACGAACAAAGTAAATACAAAAGCCATAATACCCAAAGCACTTTCCGATGAAACGGGATATAATGGTGTGAACTGGATTTTATGGGTATTTTACATGCTACTTAATAAATTTAGCTAAATTCATAAAGTGTAGTTGACAAATTTAGCTAAATTTATAAATCAAACCTGATATATTTAGCTAAATTTATTAACTTTGTCCATAAATTGTACAATTTCATATAAAATGTACCACAGAATATTACAAAAATCAATAGAAGCGCAATTATTTAAAGGCAAAACCATCTTGCTTACAGGAGCACGACAAACAGGTAAGACCCATTTGGTGAAACAAATTGTCCAAAAGTATGAAGGTGCATATTATAATTGTGAAATTCAGGAAGTAAAGGATTTGTTAGATAGCACTTCTATTACTTCATTGACTCGTTTGATACCCCAAAGCAAGCTGGTAGTTTTTGATGAAGCACAGGATATTGCAGATATTGGGAAAAAAATAAAGATTTTACATGATGAGATTGATGGTTTACAAATTATTGCAACAGGATCTTCATCTTTTCAACTTTTTAACAAGGCGTCGGAACCATTGACTGGAAGAAGCAGAGAATATCATTTATTCCCACTTAGTATTCAAGAAATAATCGATGATGTAGGAATAGTTTATGCCAAAGGAAAAATTTCTGATCTTATGATTTTTGGTTCATATCCAGAAGTTTATAATATGGAGTCAAATGAAGACAAAATAGAAGCTTTGACAAATATCAGTAACAACTATCTATATAAAGACACCTTAAAATATGAAGACATCAAGAAGCCATTGGTCTTTAAAAAACTGCTCACTATTCTTGCGCTTCAAGTAGGGAGCGAGGTGAGCTTAAATAAACTGTCTAATGAAGTGAATGTTTCTATTCAAACAGTAGAAAAATACCTTGACATTTTAGAGAAGAATTTTATTGTGTTTTCACTCATGTCTTTTAGTAGAAATATTGCAAAAGAAATCTCCAAATCACGTAAATATTATTTCTATGATTTGGGTATCAGAAACAGTATCATCAACAATTTCAATCAGATGTCACTGAGACAGGATGTAGGCAAGCTTTGGGAAAATTTTTGTATCTTGGAAAGAAAAAAGTATAATCATTATTCAAAACTGCACAAAAACTTGTATTTCTGGCGTACCTATGACCAACAGGAAATCGACCTTATTGAGGAATATGGCGGTAAACTTGCCGCATTTGAATTTAAATACAACTCATCCAAAGCAAAATTCCCAAAGATATTTTCCGAAACTTATAACGATGCTTCTTTCCGTTTAGTCAATGATAAAAACCTGTTTGACATCTTGGAGTAAGCAGAAGAAATCTTTATCCTTTTATTTCCTGTTCTATCCAAGTATCTATAATCGAAACAGCCATTACCATGTCGTCATGCATCAACCTGTCCTCTTCAAGCATGGCAATTTTGTCTCGTACATCCGTCATCATGGACTCGATGATAGGTGTAGATTTTGCAGGTCTTCTGAACTCAAATGCCTGAGCTGCTGTCAATAATTCAATAGCCAATAAAGACTTGAGATTGTTCAAAACTTTAAAACCTTTAGTAGCAGCATTTGCGGCCATACTGACATGATCTTCCTGACCTTTGCTCGAAACGATAGAGTCCACAGACGCTGGCGTGCAGTATTGTTTGTTTTGGCTTGCAATGGAAGCAGCCGTATATTGGGCAATCATAAATCCTGAATCCAATCCAGGATATTTGGTAAGAAAAGCTGGAAGTCCTCGATCACCATTGATAAGCTGATAAACTCTTCGCTCCGAAATACTGCCCAATTCTGACAATGCAATCGCTAGGTAATCCAACACCAAAGCCAATGGTTGTGCATGAAAATTGCCACCACTGAGTACTTTATCATCTTCATCGAATACGATAGGATTGTCCGTTACTGCATTGATTTCTGTATTGATGACTTCTTCGGCATGTTTGATTGCTTGATAACTTGCTCCGTGGACCTGAGGCACACACCTAAAGGAATATGGATCTTGAACACTAAGTTTTTGGAAATTTCTTAGTTCGCTACCGTCTAGCAAAGCAAAAATTTCGGATGCTGTGGTCAATTGCCCTTCATGTGGTCTGATATCATGCAAAAGATGATCAAATGGAGCGATATCACACACAAAAGCTTCCATAGAGAGCGCTGCTATTTTGTTTGCAATGTGAAACAAAGCCTTAGCCTCAGCGATTATTTTTGTGGCATAAGCCAATGAAAACTGAGTTCCATTTAGCAAAGCAAGTCCTTCCTTAGATTTCAGTGGTAGCGGCTCTATATTATGCATCTTGAGTGCACTGGCAGCGTCGGTTTCCTTACCATTCAAATATACTTTTCCCTTACCGAGCAGTAACAAACTTAAGTGTGCCAATGGTGCCAAATCTCCCGAAGCGCCAAGCGATCCTTGCTGATAGATCACAGGGATTATACCTGCATTATATATGTCTTTCAATCTATCCAAAAGCTCAGGTCGTATGCCTGAAAATCCATGAGACAAATTGACAATCTTAAGGAAATGAATCAATCGGCAGATGTCTTCTGGTACTCTTTCTCCCATACCGCAAGCATGAGATAAGACAAGATTTTCTTGAAGTTTCCCAAGGTTTTCATCCGATATTCTGACATTACACAAAGATCCAAATCCTGTATTGATACCATAAATAACAGCATTAGGATCTTGCATTTTATTATCGAGATACGCTCTATTTTTTGCCACTTTTTGGATGACAGAATCGCTCAGATATAATGAATGTTGCTTACCTGATGTTTTATATACAAGGTCAGCATTTAGTGGAGATCCATCAATGGTAAACTGGTGCATAGCAAGGAATTAATGCTTTATTTCAAATACTTACAATGCTGCAAAGGTAGTCAAAATATTTAGCAGGTATTTTATAAGTAAACCAATATATACCAAAATCAAACAAATTCTCGTTAAACAATAGTTAAATTTAGGCACCTAATTATTTGTAAATATGTTCGTATTGCATTGATAATCAATAATATATTAATAATATTGTACAATATGGTAATATTAAGCTAGTAACTTTTTAATGGGAGAATTTGTCTATAATTTAGGTACAAAGTAATAAAATTGTATTTTTGGCAAAAATTTAAAAACATTTTTAAAAAGAAAATTAAATGAATTTCAAACACGTAATTACAGCATGCATTCTGACTATCGGTACGATGACCCAAATTCAGGCTCAGAAAATAGCTCTAGTAGATATCAATGAAGTATTGTCTTCCTTACCGGATTATGACAATGCACAGAAAGAATTGGATCGGATTTCGGCTGAATGGAGACAACAAGTTTCACAAGAGTTTGACAAAATCAAGAGCATGTACAATAAGTTACAGGCAGAACAAGTCTTATTGAGCGCAGAAGATAAAGTCAAAAAGGAAGACGAAATTATTAAAAAGGAAGCAGAAGTTAGAGAACTTCAAAAAGCAAAATTTGGTCCTGAAGGCGAATTATTCAAAAAAAGACAAGAAATGGTAAGTCCTATTCAAGATAAGGTGTTTGCAGCCATAGAAAATTATGCTGCAGAAAGAGGATTTGACATCATTTTTGATAAAGGTGGCGCTACAGGATTATTATTTTCAAATCCTGAATATGACAAAACCGCAGACATCAAGAAGAAACTGAGCATTAAGTAATTTTTATCGACCGAACATAAAATCAACAAAATTTAGAATGAACAAATTAGTATTAATCCTTGGTATTTTCACCGCATCATTTTCCCTTCAGGCACAAAAAATAGGTTATGTCAATTCTCAGGAAATATTGACATCATTGCCAGAAATAAAGCAAGCTAATTCCGATATAGAAGTGATGAAGTCTATGTTTCAGAAAAAAGGTGAAGAAATGATCAAGGAGTTGCAGACAAAATATCAAGCCTTACAGCAAAAACAAGCTAGTGGAGAATTGGCTCCAGTAGAGATCGAAAAGCAGTCAACAGCTCTTAAACAAGAAGAGGCAGCCCTAGGAGAATTTGAGCAATCCAGCCAACAAAAAATCATAGATAAGAGTGAGGAATTACTCAAACCTATCCAAGATAAGGTAAATAAAGCCATCAAAGATGTTGCAGCAGAGAATGGCTTTCTATACATTTTCGACTCTGGTATGGGCTTAGTATTATATGCTGATACTACCGCTGATGCCACAAAGCTTGTAAAAGCAAAATTAGGAATTGCACAATAAGATATAATGCACAAAAACCCGAATCAACCGATTGGGATATTCGATAGTGGCATTGGTGGATTAACGGTCGCCAATGCCATTCATCATTTTTTACCGAATGAAAGGCTTATCTATTTTGGTGACACGGTACACTTGCCTTATGGCGACAAATCCGCAGATGCCATCAGATATTACTGCCTTCGGATCAGCAAATTTCTACTTGAGCAGGATTGCAAAATGATTGTAATAGCCTGCAACTCTGCATCATCAGCTGCATATGATATGTTGTTGGATTTTTTTGAGGGAAAGGTACTTTTCGTTAATGTGGTAGATCCTTTGGTACAAGCTGTTGTCAGCGAAGGATATAAAAATGTTGGTGTTATTGCCACAAAAGCTACAATCAACTCTTCCATTTATAGAAATAAGATCAAATCATTGAATCAAAAAGTAAAGGTAAACCAATTGGCCACACCTTTGCTTGCGCCAATGATAGAAGAAGGATTTTATAATGGCAATATTTCTCGCAGTGTGATAGAAAGTTATCTCGATCATCCTGACCTTAAGGACATTGACGCACTGTTGCTTGCTTGTACGCATTATCCATTGATCAGAAAGGAAATCAATGAATATTATGATGGCAAAGTGGCCATTCTAGACTCGACGGACGTAGTCAAAGAAGAAGTAAAACGAATTCTCACCGAAGAGGATTTGCTATGTTCCAAGAGATTTGGTCAGGATTGCTTTTATGTTTCGGATTATACATCTTCTTTTGAAGAGACAGCAAGAAACTTCTATGGCGAGGACTTAAATCTGGAAGCACTCCAAATTTGGACGTAGCTGGTTTATTAATCCAAATTAATAAGTATAAACGTCAATTTTTATTACATCTCCTCCTGAATCACATTCCAACTTTTGAGATAGTTTGCCATTTTTATAAAGCATTTTATTATAACCGAACTGGTTATTTTCCTTTATAATATTACCTAGCTCATCAAACTCATTAATCATTTTTGGATTATCACCAAACTGAACAGTTTTGATCTTCTGTTGGTCATTATATTCATAAATTACTGTCGTTGAGACTTGACCATCCACAAAATCTTTCTTACTTAATATATTAAAGTTTTTGTCAAATATCACTTCGGAAGTTAAGTCCATTTGGCCTTCAATTTCTTTATTTTCATCAAAAACTTCTTCTTTTAACTTATTATCTTCTAAAAATACTATGTTGCTATACTTTTTTTGAACTTTTCCAAATGGTCCTAAAGCCTTTTTAATTTCTTCGTCAGTCGCCTTGTCTCCTAACTCCGATTTGACCATTTGTATTAAATCATCAGGAATTTTCATATCAAAATGATATTTATAGCCGTTGTTTATTGGCTCACGATGTATGTTCATTTTCAATATAATATCCATATTTGCCGAGATTGGGAGGTTGCCGGTATCTTCATATTCTATGTTTATTAATGATGAGTTTATATCTTCATTTTCCTTAAATAAATGGATATTCGTCAATCTGTTTTTAATATCATACGCATAAGTCATTTTTTCATTCAAAAGGCTCATGGTTTCATCATTAAACTCGGTCAATTTACTTACAATGTTACTATTGTTATCAAATTCAAAAATTTCTTTACTTGTTGGAGCGCTAGAGCCATCAGAATAACTCTGTATTGTTAATAATTTTCCATCCCAAGTAGTCCTCTGTAAAGAGATTCTTTTAAATTTTGTCTGGACTCCATTGATTTCTATAGTTGAATCTGCCTTTTCCTCTTCGTCGTCAAATAACCTTATAAAGTTTTGAGTGGTATGATTTTCTTTAATAAGATCAGTTTTATCTGCAGAATTAAATTTAGTTAAAAGTTCTATCAAAGAATTTTGACTATCTGCCGCAATAGGCAAAAGAAAAAATAATAATGTAAAAATTCTCAAACTAATTTCTTGTTTCATTTTTATAAATATTTATTGTTTAAAAAATCAATTATCATTCCAAACTCTTTGTATGTCCCGACATGTACGTATATAAAGCAGGAATCACAAACAGAGTCAAAATCAACGAGAACATTAATCCTCCAATGATGGCTATACCCATTGATACCCTAGATAAAGATGCTGCGCCAAATGCCATAGCTATGGGCAACGCACCCAATACCGTTGCAAGACTTGTCATCAATATAGGACGTAAACGAGAAATCGCCGCTTCTTTGACGGCATTTACGGTATTCAGGCCATCTTCTTTGCGTTGATTGGCAAATTCGACAATAAGGATTCCATTTTTTGTGACGATACCTATTAGCACAATAATTCCTATCTGACTAAAGATGTTAAGTGTCGAATCAGTGTACCACAATGCAAGAATTGCTCCAGCCAACGCAAGCGGTACTGTAAGCATGATGATCAATGGATCTTTGAAGCTTTCAAACTGAGCCGCGAGTATCAAATACACCAATAACAAAGCAAGGATGAAAGCAAATAACAATGTCGATGAACTTTCTTCAAACTCTTTGGATGGACCTGAAAGATCGGTTGTGTATTGATCAGTCAAGACTTCTTTTGCGATATCTTTCATGGCATCGATACCTTGGCCGAGTGAAACACCGTTCGATGTACCAGCAGATACAGTTGCCGATACATATCGATTGAATCGGTAAAGTTGTGGTGGATTACTCTGTTCGGACATAGTAATGAGATTATCCAACTGGACCAATTGACCTTTATTGCTACGTACATAGATACCTTTGAGGTCAAATGGCTCATTAGCAGATTCCTTATTTGCCATGCCGATGACCTGATATTGTTTGCCATTCTTAATAAAAAATCCTAATCTCTGCTCTGCATAATACAATTGTAAAGTCTGTGCAATATCCATGACGGAAACGCCGAGTGCTTGTGCCCGATTTCGGTCTATATCTATTTTAAGTTCTGGTTTATTAAACTTGAGATTGATGTCCACGGCCTGAAATTTTTCGCTTGCTCTGGCTTTTTCTAAGAATGTAGGAATTACCTTTTTCAGCAATTCAAAATTTGGAGCCATGATAACAAACTGAACAGGTAATCCACCTCTACGATCTCCGATGGTTTGTTCTTGATTGACAAAAACACGTGCTTCAGAATATTTTTTAATTGTCTTAGAAAGCTCATCTGCAATTTCCATTTGTGACTTGGTCCTTTGGTCAGGCTCCACTAATGAAATTCTTACAAATCCTGTATTGGACGCCTGCGACGCACCAAATCCTGGTGCCGTCACAGATAAGATCGACTCTTTTTCTGGGATTTGTTCTACATCTTTTATCACCTTGGTCAGGAAATCATTCATAAACTCAAATGAAGTACCTTCTGGAGCCGTTGCATTGACAGACAGCCTACTCTTGTCTTCCATTGGAGCCAATTCTGAAGGAAGACTTTTGCCAAGTTGGTACATCATCCAAAATGAAATAATCATGATAATTATAGCAACCCATCGGATCCTAAAAAACCAGTTGAGTCCTTTGGAATACATATTGGTCATTCCGACAAAAAATCCTTCACTCCATTTATAAAATCCTCTTTCGTGATCTCCTGCTCTGAGCAATCTTGAGCTCATCATCGGCGTCAGGGTAAGCGATACAAAGGCAGACACGAAGACAGCACCAGCGACCACAACTCCAAACTCTCTAAACAATCTTCCAGTCAAGCCCTGCAAAAACATGATAGGTAAAAATACTGCCACAAGTGTTATTGTAGTCGAGACTATGGCAAAAAATATTTCTTCAGAACCTTTAAAGGCAGCCTCACGTGGGCTCATGCCTTGTTCTATCTTTTGATATATATTTTCCAATACAACGATAGCGTCATCTACTACCAATCCTGTGGCGAGAACGATACCTAGTAAGGTCAGAATATTGATAGAAAAACCTGCCAAATACATGATAAAAAAAGCACTAATCAGCGATATCGGTATGGCGACCACAGGGATCAATGTAGATCGCCAATTACGCAAGAATAAAAAGATAACCAATACTACCAGCCCAAATGCGATAAATATCGTCTCTTCAACTTCGACAATTGCATTTTTTATACCTTTGGTCGTATCAAGTGCTAAGCCCAACTTCAAGTCTCCAGGAAGTTCTTTCTTGATATTTTCTAATCTTTTAAAAAACTCATCAGCAATGGCTACATAATTAGCACCTGGTTGTGGTGTGACGGCTACGCCAATCATTGGTATAGCGCCATTACCTCTTAAAAGCGAACGTTCATTTTCAGGACGCATTTCAGCTGTACCCACATCTTTGAATCGAATGACAGAGCCATTATTTTCGCGAATGATCAAATTATTAAATTCATCAACGGTTTCTATTCGACCAACTGTCCTGATGGTTAGTTCTGTATCTTTTCCTTCCAGACGACCCGATGGCAACTCCACATTTGCATTGGATAATGCATTGCGCACATCAACAGGTGTGATACCATGAGCGGCCATACGTGATGGATCCATGACAAGCTTCATGCTATATCTTTTCTCACCCCAAATATTCACACTACTTACACCTGGTATAGTTTGAAATCTTTCTTTGAATAAATTGTTACCTATCTCTGAAAGTTCGAGAAGTGTTCTTTGATCGCTTTGTACGGTAAGTGATAGAATAGGCTGCGCTGTAGCATCGGACTTACTGACTATAGGTGGATTTGCATCTACTGGGAGATTTCGTTGAGCTCTTGACACACGATCTCTCACATCATTGGCGGCAGTTTCGAGATCCACATCAAGGTCAAACTCTACGGTAATCGTACTTCTACCATCGCTCGAGTTGGAAGTTATCACTTTAATACCATCAATACCATTGATTGATTCTTCCAGTGGTTCGGTGATTTGTGAAATGATAACATCAGAATTTGCACCAGTATAAGTAGTGCTCACTGTAATAACTGGTGGATCAACACTAGGATAATCTCTGATACCTAGATAAAAAAATCCGATTATGCCGAAAAGCACAATCACAATAGACATCACTGTGGCTAAGACAGGTCTTTTTATACTAATCTCTGATAGACTCATATTTATTGATTTTGACCTGTTGGATTTACGACTTTTACTGTAACGGGAGATTGCGGCTTAAGCTGAAGAATACCAGTAGTCAGCACGGTGTCACCAGCCTGAACACCTTCAAGTATTTGTACGGATGTTTCTGTCCTGATCCCCGATTTTACACGGATACTTTCGGCTTTACCATTTTTAGCAACAAAAACTTTTGCACCAGAAATATCAGGGATATACGCCATCGATGGAATCATAATCGCAGGGATATTTTTTTCTACAGCAATAGAAACATCGGCAAATGAGCCAGGCGCTAGCTTACCTCCAGGATTCTGAAAAGTGGCCCTTATTTTAACAGTTCTATATACTGGATCTATTTTGGGTTCTTTGGCGTAAACAGTGGCCCTGAATGTTTGAGCATATCCTACTACATTAAAGGTGACATCAGATCCTACTTTTATATTAGAATTATATTTCTCTGGTACAGAAAACTCCAATTTCAATGGCTGAACGCCTTGAATAGAGGTAATGATTGTGCTAGAAGTGATAAAAGCACCAGGACTGACATTTTTTAAGCCAGCGATGCCCGAAAATGGAGCCGTAATTCTTGTTTTATCGATATCGGTTTTTATAATGTCTATATTGGCTTTTAGAAGATTTAAATTCGTCTCTGCTATATCATATTCTTCTTTGCTAATGGCCGATGACGCTAACAGTTGTTTTTGTCTTCTTTCCTTTTCTTCTGCGAGTTTTATTTCAATTTCCAGTTTCTTTATTTGTGCTTGGAGGTCATCATCATTCAATTTGACCATAAGTTGACCACGACTTACCGCTTGTCCTTCTTTGAAAAAAATTCCTGTGATTTTGCCACCAACTTCACTTTTGACTTCTACTTCTTCATTGGCTATGATAGTTCCAGATGTTGTTATGCTGCCAGATCTGATTTCCGATTTGGCGATTATACCTTCCACCATCATAGGCTTGGCATCGGCTCCATTGCCTGTTATTGGTTTTTTATCATCCTTAGGCTCGCTTTTACAAGAAAAAGATATCGTTAGTATTGAAAAGGCAATTATATATATATATTTCATTTTAAAAATTGACATTAAGTAAAGTATAATAAGGAATGTGCACAAAAAAAGTTTAGAAATTTATCATATATAAATAATCTTTAAAAAGGGATATCAAATTAATTCGTAAAATTAGGGAAATTCCTTTTATCTTGCGAAGCAATTTAGATTTATACATCATACAATTTGGGAGACAATCATGAAAAGTGAAGATATTAGGCCTAGTACACCAGAACAGGAACAAATTATAGAAAATAAAGCGCTTTCTATTGGTGAAGCGATCTTACCTGTCATTATTTTGGTGGCGATGTTGGCCTACAATATTTTCATTTTTGGTGACGCTGCTTTGAAAGGAAGCAACCAGTTTATTTTGTTGATAGGAGCAGCCGTAGCGGCAATAATCGGCTTCAAAAACAAAGTCACTTATGCACAAATGATGGAAGAAGTAGCACACAATGTAAAATCTACAGCTGGTGCTATTCTGATCCTGCTGATGGTCGGTGCACTTTCAGGCACATGGTTGTTAAGTGGAATTATACCATCCATGATTTATTATGGTTTACAATTACTAACACCGACAATATTTTTGGGTGCATCATTGATCATATGTTCGGTAATATCTTTAGCAACTGGAAGTTCGTGGTCCACGAGTGCAACAGTCGGCATTGCACTGATTGGTATTGGCGATACAATGGGTATAAATCCAGGCATGACTGCTGGTGCCGTGATTTCAGGTGCTTATTTTGGTGATAAAATTTCTCCATTATCAGATACGACCAATCTCGCTTCCGCTATGGCAGGAGCAGGATTGTTTGACCATATCAAATATATGTTGATCACTACGATACCTTCTATTTTGATTGCATTTATCATTTTTATCATTTTAGGATTTAGTATTTCATCTTCGGGCACACCGGATATTACCGACAAACTTTCGGCTATAGACCAAGCATTTCACATTACACCATGGTTATTTCTTGTGCCAGCGTTGGTGATCTATATGATTTTTCGCAAGACCGAGCCACTGATAGCATTGTTGGCCGGTGCACTACTTGGTGGTGTTGCAGCGATCATTTTCCAACCTGAATTGGTCACAAAAGTTGCTGGTGCCACAATGCTGGATTTTAACACAGCATACAAGGGTGTGATGACGTCACTTACAACAAAAACACAAATCGAAACTACAAATTCCGAACTTAATGATCTTTTTACTGCCAAAGGTATGGAAGGCATGTTAGGTACTATTTGGCTTATATTATGTGCAATGGTATTTGGTGGTGTTATGGACGCTATCGGGGCTTTATCCAGAATAAGTCAAGCATTGCTCAATATGTTTCACACCGTATTTGGATTATTTGCAAGTACGGTTTTATCGTGTTTGGCAATCAATGTTACGGCTTCGGACCAATATCTTGCTATCGTCATCCCTGGTAAAATGTATAAAAAGGCCTTTGAAGATAAAAACTTACATGCAGTCAATCTAAGCCGAACGCTGGAAGACACGGGAACGGTTACTTCGGTCTTGATACCATGGAATACATGTGGTGCTTACAATGCAGGTGTCCTAGGTGTACCTACAGTAGATTATGCGTTTTATGCTATATTCAATTGGATTAGTCCTTTTATGACATTGACAGTGGCAGCATTAGGATATAAAATCAAAGAGCTGATAAAAGGAAAATAACAAAAGTCTGCTTTGGGGTTTAAAACTCACTTGTAAAATGAAATGACACATCAGGATGATTTTCTTGGGCCATTTTTAATGTCCATGCGGATTCAGCAAGATATACTAGTTTTCCATCAGTGTCTCTGGCAAGATCTTTCTTTCTCCTACTTATAAATTCTTTGAGTGCTGCAGGATCATTACAACTTACCCAACAAGCCTTATGTAAATTTACAGGTTCATAATCACAGGATGCACCATATTCATGTTTCAGACGATATTGGATAACATCAAACTGTAGTGCTCCAACTGTTCCGATAATTTTTCGACCATTATCTTCTTTGGTAAAAAGCTGGGCTACACCTTCGTCCATTAGCTGGTCCAATCCTTTGTTGAGCTGTTTAGTCTTCATCGGATCAGTATTATTGACAAATCTAAACTGCTCTGGTGAGAAACTAGGTATGCCTTTAAAATGGAGCATTTCTCCTTCGGTTATCGAATCGCCAATCTTAAAATTGCCTGAATCATACAAACCTACGATATCCCCTGGGAATGCTTCATCAATGACAGATTTTTTGGAAGCCATAAAGGCAGTCGGATTTGGAAATTTCATGTATTTGTTCTGTCGTACATGGAAATAATTAGTATTTCGTTCAAACTTGCCTGAACAAATCCTGAGAAATGCAATTCTGTCTCTATGCTTGGGATCCATATTGGCGTGGATTTTGAACACAAACCCAGTAAATTTATTTTCTTCTGGCAAGACAATCCGTTCTTCCGTTTCTCTTTTTAATGGATTGGGAGCAATGTCCACAAAACAATCCAAAAGCTCTCTTACTCCAAAATTATTGACGGCGCTACCAAAAAATACTGGACAAATATCTCCATTCAGATAGTCTTCACGAGTGAAATCGGGATAAACGGATACAATGGTATTTATTTCATCTCTCAATTCATTTGCAGCAGCAGTTCCCACTTTATTATCAAGCAATTCGTCTTTTAGATCCGTGATTTTGAAGTAGTCTTCATCTTCTTGTTTTCCATGTGGTGTAAACAGGATAAGGTTTTTTTCATACAAACTATAGACACCTTTGAATCGCTGACCCATTCCTACAGGCCAACTCAATGGCGTGACATGAAGTCCCAGTTTTGTCTCCACTTCATCCAGTAGGTCAAATGCATCTTTACCTTCGCGATCCAGTTTATTGATGAAGACTATGATCGGTGTATTGCGCATTCTACATACTTTGACGAGTTTTTCGGTTTGCTCTTCGACACCTTTTGCGACGTCAATCACCACAATAACACTATCCACTGCGGTGAGTGTCCGATATGTGTCTTCCGCAAAGTCTTTGTGACCAGGCGTGTCCAGGATGTTGATCTGTTTATCTCTGTATTCAAACGCCATAACCGAGGTAGCCACAGAGATACCACGCTGCTTCTCTATCTCCATGAAGTCAGAAGTAGCGTGTTTTTTTATTTTATTTGATTTGACGGCACCAGCTTCCTGAATCGCTCCACCAAAGAGGAGCAATTTTTCAGTCAGTGTGGTCTTGCCCGCATCAGGGTGAGATACAATACCAAATGTTTTTCTTTTTTGTAATTCAATTTTATTACTCATACGATGATGCATTAACTTAAAAAGGGCACAAAAGTAATAAAATCCCTTGATGAGAGACTTACTTTACATAGATTATAAAAAAAATATCTTCACCAATTCATTGATTTTGAGATCAATATTAATGTTAAAATTCTGAATTTCTACCTAGGAAGAAAAATTATCACAATGTGGCACAATTTCTGTTTGTAATGAAGTATGGACATTCAGAAAATAAATAGGCGGCATTTTGTAGAAACAGACCTGTATTACAGAGTAAGTTTGGGATTGTCATCAAAGCTTTTGTGCTATCAGAATGGTATATTTCATCTGGAAGTGACACTGGGCAGAAAATGGGAAAAAAACTACAATGCCACAGCTGCTGAGATTGCCCATGCTTGGAAAACAAGCCACGCCGAACTATCTCATGCCTTGGGTTGTAAGGTGTTCATCATCGATTTGAAAAAGGACAATAATAAGACTATACTTATACAATCAGGAATCACACCTGGATATGATGCTTACAAAGGCATTCTATTTAGAAAAAATTATCTCAACTAAACGCACCTCAAACACGCAAGAGTTTGTAAATATTGTAATTCCCCCGATGGTCGAAGTCTGTGACTTCGATCCCATATTTTAAGAATTTATAATTCGTTTCCATTATGCATGTTGATTACGCATTACAAATGATAGATGTAATGCATCGCAGTTGCAAACTGCGACTATCGGATTTTGATATTCCGACGCATTTTAGAGATGGCGCAACTTTTCATGGTAGCCATGCAAACTATATTACGTGGGTAAAAGATGCCTTGGGAAAAATTGATGCATCAGGAGCTACTGGCGCACCTCTTAAAGCAAAAATGGAAGATTTGGCACTTTTTTTGAGAACTGAGATAACAAAGGCATATGGAACTGGACTTTTTACTGGACCAAATGCTGGTAAAAGTTTGCATAATTATTTTGCACCACCATTCCCCTTATATAAATAATTTTGCCTTTACCAAAATCCAGTTAATATTAAAAATAAAAGAAAAATGAACCAAATTTTTTATGCATTTCATACAAATAGCTTCTTCGGAGGTCCTGTTAATATCGACATTTACGAATATCAAAATGTAAGAACACAGTTTCAAAACTATTGGAGAGAATTTAACATGATGAGTAGTTTGGTATTTGATTATATCCCATATAGTTTCAATCCATTTGAAGATGTACTATACACCTCCAAAGGAAGATATGATATAGCAAATCACTACAATGGTTTTGGACCAAATTTCTTATTTGTAAGTGATAGAATGTTGGAAATATTTAAAAGTCTTAATATACCAGAATATCAACTATTTCCTATAAAATACAGACAAAAAGGAAATATATACAATGGTTATTTTCTTGCTTTTCTTCAAGATTACTCAAAGTATATTGACTTTGACCACTCTAAAATATGTTATAAACCCTATGGACATGATTATTTTCATCCAGTGAAGTTTAGATCTTCTGGAGATATGCTTGCATTTATTAATGAAAATGCATCAATAAAGCATCCAAATGGTGCTACAAATTTGGGTGATTTTAGGTTTCCAGAGATCAAGTTTCAACAGATTGTATATGAAATGGATTTATTGTGTGTACCATTCTTAATTACAACTTTTATAGTATCAAACAAATTGAAACAGACTTTTGAAAACGAAAAGATAAAAAATATTCAATTTTTTGATGTTATGGGCACTCATTATTCATTCGATAATGGCATTTTGATATTGGATCCTAATGCTTGTTAATGGCGATTAATTTTATAAATTGATATCCCTATAGATTACTTCTTTGCATAACAAAATACTATGCTTTCGTTATATAAATTAGTAGTATGAACTTTCTAAGTAGTTTTAACTGATCTTGGTCAGTGCTTTCTATGTTTTTAACAGTAATTTGATGCAATAAAAAGTACAAGTTGCTTCTAGGAGTAGGAGCAACTTGTACTTTACGTATAAATTTACTCTTTTACTACGATCTGGTTAGTTACATTTTTTCTATAGCTATCAGAGATAGAAAGGATGTAGTGTCCACGTTTTAGATCACTGATGTTTATTTTGCCATCTACGACATTTGTTTGCATTATTTGCATACCAGTGAATGTAAAAACCTTTGCTACATAGTTTTCATCATCTATATTACTTATATTCAGGATATATTATTCCCTTTGTACAGTTAAAATAAGGCATTTTTCCTTACTTTTGCCGAAATTTTCAAGCACATGATAGACAAACTGGAAGCCATTCAAGACAGATATTATTATCTTGAAGAGAAACTTTCAGACCCTGACGTATTGGGAGATATGAAACTATTTGCCAAAATAAACAAGGAATATAAAGACCTGAGCGAGATAGTAGATACTTTCAAGGCGTATAAAAATACGGCATCTAATATCGCCAATGCCAAGTTGATGCTTCAAGACTCGGATCCTGAAATGAAGGAAATGGCGGAGCTGGAAATATCCGACTTGCAACCAAAATTGGATATCCTCGAAGAAAAAATAAATTACTTATTGATCCCAAAAGATCCTGAAGATAGCAAAGATGTTATTTTTGAAATACGGTCAGGTACAGGCGGAGATGAGGCAAGTATTTTTGCAGGTGACTTATTCAGAATGTACACAAAATACTTCGAAACTCAAGGATGGAAAACGGAAATCTTGGACGAAAATCCTGGTTCTGTAGGCGGATACAACAAGATCGTGATGGAAGTATATGGCGCTGATGTCTATGGAAAATTGAAATTTGAATCAGGCGCGCATCGCGTACAACGTGTACCGAAAACAGAATCTCAAGGACGTGTTCACACATCAGCAGCTACCGTTGTGGTGATGCCAAAATTCGAAGAAGAAGAAATCGATATTCGCAAAGACGACCTTAAGACAGACACATTCAGGGCACAAGGAGCTGGAGGACAACACGTAAATAAAACAGAGTCAGGGGTAAGGTTTACGCATATTCCCACAGGTATTGTGGCTGAAAGTACCGACTCTAGATCACAACATAAGAATAGGGAAATTGCCTTGCAAAGATTGTTTGTAAAAATAAAAGACGCTGCGAGAGAAAAGTCCTACTTAGAACAAAAAGACAAAAGGAAATCATTGGTGGGATCAGGAGATAGGTCGGACAAAATCAGGACCTATAATTATCCACAAAATCGGGTCACAGATCATCGCATAAATCTGACATTGTATAATCTGGATAGAATCGTCGAAGGTGACCTCGAGGAGATTATCACCTCGCTACAGAGAGAAGAAAATGCCGAAAAACTCAAAGGAAGCGAAGAATAAATATTTATTGACGTTAACCTGAGCTATGATTCAGATGCATCTATCAATGTCTGAATGTCAAATTTTTTCATTTGAAGAAATGCTTTGACGACTGAAGGCGCTTATAAAGGATCCATCATTAGCGAGTCGAGTACAGCAGGCACCACTTGCCAAGAAAGTCCAAACTTGTCTTTCAGCCATCCACATTGAGATTCTTGTCCACCATCAGTTAGCTTTTGCCAATAATAGTCGATTTCTTGCTGATCATCGCAGGATATAACTAAAGAAATGCCTTCATCAAAGCCATATCCATGCGAATAGCTGCTATCAAAACCTATAAATCGCTGTCCACAAAGAATGAAGTTCCCATGATTTATATAACCGGGCGTATCGCCTTGACCTTCTGTATATCTGCTTAGGTAACCTATCTCTGATTGTGGGAATAAAGAAGTATAAAACTGTATCGCGGCTTCAGCTTTTCCTGCGACATCTTGCGTAAACATCAATGCTGGAACAATGGCTTCATTACCATCTTTTGCTACCATAATCTGCCAGTTGACACCAAATTTGTCGGTGCACCAGCCATATCTTTCGCTCCAGGCGTATGTGTCTATAGGCATCATTATTCGCCCGCCATCTGACAGTTTATCCCAATGGGTATTTACCGCATCGGCATCTTTAAGAAATATGAAAAAAGAAATCGATGGATTTATTTTAAACATTGGTCCACCATTGATCAACATCAGCTTTTGGTCAAAGATACGGATATTTACCACCATTTCAGTGTCTGAGAGAAGTGTGGTTGCACCAAAAACTTCTGCATAAAATGCGGCTACTTCCTGAGCCTGATTATCAAACCAAAGACATGGGTAAACTTTATTTTTCATGATTTTAGGGATAATGCATCATTCATTTCTGCTACTCGGAATTCAACTATTTGGCCGATTAAATCATAAGGTATTTCTTGATCAAGCGGAAACTGTATCGAACCTTTTCCAGTCTTATATTTTGTTAATTCCTTTTGAAAAGCGACATTTCCAGAAGGCAATGCATAAAACCCGATATGATTTTTGAATGCTGCGAAATAAACCAAAGGCTTTTTATGATACTTGAAAGCAGGCATATTGTAAGCAATGCAAGATACTGCTTCAGGTGCTTTTTCTGCTATAAGACTGCGAATATTGATAAGGATTTGCTTCACATCAGCAGGTGCTTCGTTGATATATTGATCAATTGATGAATATTTTATTTCATTCATTCTTTAAGGCATTTGCACATATTTACTTTTCAAGGATTTTTTTGATATTTTGGAGATTTTGAGTTTCCGAATCTTTCATCATTTTTCTTCCAATAAAGTATGACATCAAATTTAAAGGATATCGGTCATTACTATAAAATTCTGAAATAATTTCTGTTTGATTTTCGGAAATTGATCTGAAAATGCTTGCAGCCTTTGCAGTACCTTCAAATGGTCGCTTAAATCTCAAATCTACATCGATCCTATCAGGTGTAATAGCAGTGATTTCTTGCTCACCTTCGCCTACTTCATCCAGCTTGCTGTTCCATTTTTGGATTGCACCCACAGTGCCATCGACTCCAGTTATTTGTGGATTAAGATCAGGATCTGCAAGTACAAAAACACTGTATTGTTTCTGGTTTTCGAGCATCCTGACGTAATCAAATACTTCAGCTTTGGGTTTATTGATTACTTCCTTTATACTCACTGTATAAGATTTGGGTACGAAGACAGCAACTATCAGCAAAAAGGCAATGATGCCCAAAATGACAAAAAAAATCTTTTTTAATACTTTCATGGATGATAGGATTTACAATGAACGAATCAATTTTCGCAAATTTCTTTGAGCTTTTGCAGTGCTTTTGGCCAAGTTTCATTAAAATATTCACTAAAATCTCCAAACTTTCCGATCATATCTACCTTTAGTAAAGTGCCTTGTGGATCTTCGTGGTAAGTATAATTTTCGAGACTACCGGCCCATTGTTCTACTTCTGGTCCTGATACAATTTCTTTGCCATCTTTGAACTCACTAATATGTTCGATAGAAATAAATTTGTTAGGCTTATTGGTTTTTATAGTACTGACCATGCCAGCGAGATTTCCTTCTGCATCACAACCGAGAAACAACATTTTTGAACCTTCTTCCCAACTACCTTTATAGTGAGAAGTCTCATTGAATGCAGCTGTCCATTGTCTGTAACCCGAATCCGATAGCATCATTTCATATACAAATTGAGGAGATTTTGGGATCAAAATTTCGTAATGTAATGTATCCTTGTCCTTTATACCTTCAGCGTATTTCTTAAAATTATTGAGAATAGCTTGCCATCCCATTTGTTGCATTTCTATAGGATTTTGAGATTCTGCTTCAAAGGTTTCAATTATCTGCGTTGAATCACCTTGAGGGATAAATTCGACATTTACTTTTCTGCCATCACCCAAGACGGATGTAACAAGTGCATTTTCAACGATTTCTTGATAAATTCCCCAAAACTCAAAACTAAAGCTACCATCTTTGGCTGCCATTGTGTGGTTATATTTACCTTCAATTCTAAAATCACTCTCAGCGTGTGGGCAATGCCAGTCTTCATTAGCAAAGTTCCAATGAATTACATGAGATGGATTATTCCAATATTCCCATGCATGGGATACTGGAACATGTACAATTGCTTGGACCGTAACTGAAACAGGAGTCTGACTCATTGAATGACTAATTATTTGATTACTATCACAAAAGTAAATTATTTTGGACTTTTTCTAAAAAAACTTATTGATAAATTGGAATCACCATATCCATAACTTAATTAAGAAACAAAATAAAAACCCTACAAAACCAAATATAATTTCGAACTATTGTAATATTTAAAGATGTATTAAATTATATTTTGAAAATAACTTAAATAACAATATAATAAAATTATAAACTTCAATATTTTTGAAAAACAGCATTAGTTTTTTATAAGTAAAAAAGTTCGTAAATAAAAGAGTATCAATCATATTATATAACATTTTGTTTTCTTACCTTTGCGCCAAAATTTTAAAACAGATAATTTAATCTGATGAAATATAAGGTTTCTTACATCATTTTATTCATACTTTCTTTCAACTTTGTTGTTTCTGCTCAGGATCACAAGTTGGAAAGCGATAGTATTGTAAAAGTACAGACTACTAGCCATGAATCGGCACAAGGTCATACTGATGGTACACATGATGCAGCTACGCATGATAATCATAATGCACATGCAAAATATGATCCAGCAGCCACAGCTATCCATCACATCAGTGACGCAAATGTCTATACTATATTGGATTTTGTGACAATACCATTGCCTATGATATTGTACGCACCAGACAAAGGATGGGATTTCTTCAGTTCATCTAAATTCCATGCAGGTCACCATGAGGACGGACACTCTGCTTATAATGGGTATGTCTTACATCATGGTAGCGTGCACCGTGTTACTGATGCTGGCTTCCCAACTCAGGGTGAAGCGGAAATTTCTGGTTTTACACACAAGACAGAAACTATAGAAGGAAAGGATAAAGATATATTTTATGCCATACACAATGGTAAAGAATACAGATTAGATGCCAGATCCACATTGGATGGAGGAGTTCTGGGAGGCGGAATTACTTCATTTTACGATTTTTCTTTAACAAAAAATGTCGTTTCAATGATTCTGGTATCTCTCTTTTTGTTGTTTGTTTTCACTCGTGCTGCCAAGGCATATGCAAATAATAAAGATAAAGCGCCAAAAGGTATGCAAAATGTAGTGGAGACTATTTTTACATTTATCCGCGATGAAGTTGCAATACCATTTATTGGTAAAGATAAATACAAGAAATTTTTGCCTTTGTTGATGAGCATCTTTTTCTTCATTTTGGGTTTGAATTTGTTCGGTCAGATACCATTTTTTGGAGGTATAAATGCTACTGGAAACTTGGCAATTACGATGACTTTAGCGCTAATCGTGTTTTTTGTTGTAAACTTTAATGGAAAGAAGGATTATTGGCAGCATATTTTTTGGATGCCAAATGTTCCTGTTTTTGTAAAACCACTTTTAGCTGCAGTAGAGATAATGGGTCTTTTTATAAAACCACTGACCTTGATGCTGCGTTTGGCGGGAAATATTTCTGCTGGTCACATTGCAATTTTAAGCTTTGTAGGTTTGATTTTCATATTTGGAGATTCTGGCGCTAGCACAGGTGGTGGAGTTATCGGTACGGCTTTGGCTATACCTCTGACATTGTTTATGATGTGTATCGAGATTATCGTAGCGTTTGTACAGTCATTTGTATTTACAATATTGACCGCATCATATATAGGTGCAGCAATCGAAGAGCACCATCATGCTGATCATCATACAGCAGAACACCATTAAGTATAAGTTGAAATTTATATAATTATTTTTTTAAAACCATAATATTAATAGACATGACAGGAACAATTGCAGCAATAGGAGCCGGATTGGCAGTAATAGGAGCTGGAATCGGAATCGGAATGGTAGGTGGTAAGGCAATGGAAGCTATCGCTAGACAACCTGAAGCTTCAGGTGATATCAGAGGTGGTATGATCCTTATGGCAGCTTTCGTAGAAGGTGCTGCTCTTATTGCAATCCTACTTTCTATCTTCGTTAAGTAAGATATTGACCGAAAAGTAAAAGTAGAACTGCAATGCGGTTGGCGGAGCGTTCTACTTTTCTTAAAATTGAATGTAAAGGCCCAAAATAATGATTATAAGGGCTCAAATTATAAAAATTAAAAATAGCGTAGATTTATGTTTACTTTATTGAGTTTTACACCATTTCAACCTACTCCAGGCTTAGCGTTTTGGTCGCTTGTGATTTTTCTTTTATTTTTGTATTTAATGAAGAAATATGCCGTTGGACCTATAACAGAAGCACTTTCCAATCGTGAAACAGAAATAGCAAATGCGCTTGACCAAGCTAAACTAGCTAGAGAGGAGATGTCAAATTTAAAGTCTGAAAATGAGAAACTCCTAGCTCAGGCAAGGGAAGAAAGATCAAAAATGCTTCAGGAAGCAAAAGATTTAAAGAGTCAAATTATTGCTGAAGCAAAAGAAAAAGCAAAAGAAGAAGCTAATAAAATTGTTAGCAATGCAATGAATGACATCGAAAATCAAAAGAAGATAGCTATAACTGAAGTTAAAAATGAATTAGGTGCAATGGCAATCAGCATAGCAGAAAAAGTAATAAAAAAAGAATTGAAGGGTAATGCAGAACATGAAGCATTTGTAAATACTCTTGTCAAGGATATAAACTTGAATTAATCTATTTACAGTCTAAACAGATAACATGTCAGTAAGCAGAATTTCAGCCAGATATGCAAAATCATTGCTAGATTTGGCGCGAGACCGAAATGAATTGGAAGTTGTAAAAGCCGATGTTGATTTTTTGGTAGAAGCAATGAAAAGTAGAGATCTTGTACTTTTTTTCAAATCTCCAATAATCAATGCAGGTAAGAAACTTGATGTAGTTAAATCTCTTTTTGCAAATAAATTGGGCAATACATTAATGGCTTTTTTAGATATTATTATCAGAAAAGGAAGAGAAATGTATATGCCTGAAATCTGTCAGGATTTTATAAGTCAATACAAGACTTTTAATAAAATTTCTACAGTAACGGTGACTACAGCCACGCCAATGAATGAATCTCTACTAAAAGAAATAAAGGAAAAACTGTTGGCAAGTAATATTACGATGGATAAATTGGATCTCATCTCTAAGGTTGATCCAACTATCATTGGTGGATTCGTAATCGAGGTAGGAGACAAATTATATGATGCAAGTGTTGCACACAAGCTCGATCAAGTGAGAAAAGAGTTTGTAGGAAATTTATTCGTTAAATCTAATTAATAAAATATAAATCACAATAGTTATGGTTGATGTAAAACCTGATGAAATATCCGCAATTCTGAAACAACAGTTATCAGGATTTAAAACAGAAGCGGAACTTGAAGAGGTAGGTACCGTACTTCAGGTAGGAGACGGAATCGCCAGAGTATATGGATTATCCAAAGCACAAGCGGGAGAACTCGTAGAGTTTGAAAATGGCGTACAGGCTATCGTTCTAAACCTCGAAGAAGACAATGTTGGTGTAGTATTACTTGGTCCAGGAGATGGTATCAAAGAAGGATCTACCGTGAGACGTACAGCCAGAATTGCATCCATTCAAGTGGGCGAAGGTATGGTAGGCCGTGTAGTAAATCCATTGGGACAACCTATTGATGGTAAAGGCCCTATCAGTGGAACAACTTATGAGATGCCAATCGAAAGAAAAGCTCCAGGTGTTATTTATAGACAACCCGTGACTGAACCATTACAGACAGGTATCAAAGCTATCGACTCGATGATTCCTATCGGTAGAGGTCAGAGAGAATTGATCATTGGTGACAGACAAACAGGTAAAACAGCCATAGCTATTGATACCATCATCAATCAAAGAGAATTTTATGACCGTGGAGAACCAGTATATTGTATCTATGTAGCTTCAGGTCAAAAAGCTTCTACAGTGGCTCAAGTGATGAAATCATTGGAAGAAGGTGGAGCAATGGCATATACTACTATCGTGGCAGCATCTGCTTCTGATCCTGCTCCTATTCAGTTTTATGCTCCATTTGCAGGTGCCGCTATT
The DNA here is from genome assembly GCA_937952155.1 of uncultured Saprospiraceae bacterium. Taxonomy (GTDB): domain Bacteria; phylum Bacteroidota; class Bacteroidia; order Chitinophagales; family Saprospiraceae; genus OLB9. The sequence goes on along the minus strand of CALFYH010000046.1, from coordinate 10,700 downwards.
GGCGAATTCTTCAGAGATACAGGAAGACCAGCATTGATTATATATGATGACTTGTCAAAACAAGCGGTTGCATATAGAGAGGTATCACTTTTATTAAAGAGACCACCAGGTCGTGAGGCATATCCTGGAGACGTATTCTATCTTCACTCTAGATTGCTAGAAAGAGCTGCTAAAATTATCAATAATGATAAAATAGCAAGAGAGATGAATGACTTACCTGACTCATTGAAAAATTCAAGTATGGTAAAAGGTGGTGGATCATTAACAGCTTTACCGATCATAGAAACACAAGCTGGAGACGTTTCTGCATATATTCCTACCAATGTGATCTCTATCACTGATGGTCAGATCTTCCTAGAATCTAATCTCTTTAACGCGGGTATCAGACCAGCAATCAACGTGGGTATCTCCGTATCGAGAGTAGGTGGAAATGCCCAGATAAAATCAATGAAGAAAGTAGCGGGTACTCTAAAACTTGATCAAGCTCAATATCGTGAACTAGAAGCGTTTGCAAAATTTGGTTCGGATCTGGATGCAGCGACTCAGTCAGTGCTCGAAAAAGGTAAGAGAAATGTGGAAATATTAAAGCAACCACAATATTCACCAGTTTCAGTAGAAAAACAAGTTGCCATTATTTATCTTGGTTCTCAGGGCTTACTTAGAAATGTTCCTGTAAATAAGGTTAGAGAGTTTGAAGAAACATTCCTAACTGCTTTAGAAAGAACAGAATCTGCAACATTGGAAGCCATAAGAAAAGGTAATCTTTCAGATGAGGTCATTAGCACGCTGAAGAGAGTCGGTGCCGAAATAGCAGGTCAGTATAAATAATTGCGCTTTTTATTTGCGATAAATCATATTAATTTTTAAAGCATGTCCGGAAAATTAAAGGAGGTACGGGAAAGGATTAAGTCAGTTCAATCCACGCAGCAAATCACCAAAGCCATGAAAATGGTTTCGGCATCTAAGTTGCGTAGAGCTCAGCAGGCTATCACCGAAATGCGCCCTTATGCCAATAGATTGGACAAAATGATGAAAAATATCGTTGGAAATCTAGAAGGCGATATCAATTCACCATATGTTAAGGTTAGAGATCCGAAAAAAGTAGCGATAGTGGTCATTACTTCCAATCGGGGATTATGTGGCGCATTCAATACCAATATCATTAAGGAAGCAATTTTAAAGATTGAGAATGAGTATCAAACTCAAAGAGCTTCCCAAAACCTAACCTTAGTTTTTGTGGGTAAAAAAGGTTATGATGTTTTGCGTAAAAAATACCCTGATTGTCAGATCGAAAGACAATTTATCGACCTATTTGCAGATTTGAGTTTTGAAAATGTAAGTAGAGTGTCTCAGATGTTGATGGATAGTTTTGATCATGGCGTATTTGATAAAGTAGAAGTTTGTTATGGTCAATTTAGAAATGCAGCAGTACAAGAGCCAAAGGCTGTACAGTTTTTGCCAGTAGTGCGTATGGATGAAGAAAACCTAGCAGCAAATAAAAAATCAACAAAAGCGGATTATATCTTCGAACCAAGCAAGGAAGTATTACTCAACGAATTGATACCTAGTATTTTGCAAACAAGCTTCCAAAAATTTGTCCTCGACAATCACGCTTCAGAGCATGGAGCCCGTATGACAGCCATGGACAATGCAACTACCAATGCTGAAGAGTTGATGAAGGAGCTGAAGATCAATTATAACAAAGCCAGACAGGAAGCAATCACGAAGGAACTTTCAGAGATCGTTGGTGGTGCAGCTGCATTGAATGGTTGATAATCAGAGAGATAAGTTTTAACTTCAAATATAAAAAAACCTGTGTCATTTTGGCCAGGTTTTTTTTATTTAAATCGGTCGCCAAGATAGATGTAGTTGAAAATAGACTTCTTTTAATGCACCAAAACCTTCATTCCTTCGGGCTATATTTTCGATATTAGAGCCAAAAAAATCAAGGTATTTTTTCTTTCCAGAATATTGCTTTATTACATCATCTATAAGTAAAAACATGGCTTTTGATTGTAATCCTACATCATTGGATACCATAATTAGCGTATAAACGCGATCTTCATCTGATATATAAAAGATTCCTGAAATGATCTTGTCTTCTTTGGTTACTGTCAATATATTTCCATTACCCAATTTCTGGCTATATTGGATAAGATGTGTGATTTGTCCAGATATTTCACTTAATCGTTCCGATTTGTCATTTTCAACAATAAAATTTACAAATGTTTTGACATCCATACTTTTTGATAATATCAGACTTTGATCAGAAGCTTTTTTCAAGTTTCGTTTAGTATTTGTATTGTAAGCAGTAGAAATGTCATTGTAATCTTTATTAATAGGAAGAATGTGATTTATCTTAGCTATTGAATCCAAAGGAAAATTACCGGATCCATTTATCAAAAGATTGCACTTCAAGAAGTGTGTTTTAATATACTCTATAATATATTTATGTACAGATTCATCCAATTCAATTTTACTGAAAAGTCCTAATTGCTGACATAAAATCGGCTGAGTTATATATGGAATACCGAATTTATATTTGTTATACAATGGGAAAACGGCATCATAATCCCCAATTACTAAAGCACTCCATTGGTTTTGAGTCATGCAGTCCAGATACCAAGACAAAGCATATACTCTAGGATGGCTACTATGATTTATGGCTTCGTTCCATTTAGAATCGTCAATTTGGTTTCTTGTAAGCCTTTGTATCAATTTATCAGTCATTCATTATCTTAAGCATAAAGCTTATCTATTGCCTCAGCAAACTTACTCAAAATGACTCTGCGCTTGAGTTTCATTGTTGGTGTCAACTCTGATTCGGTGCCATCATTTCTTGTAGCTTCCCATGTAGTAGGAATTAATGCAAACTTTTTAATTTGTTCTATGTGGCTAAAATTGACATTGATTTTGTCAATCGCATGTTGATATCTGGAGAGCACAGTTTCGTTATGAATAATGTCGTCTAACGAAGTCCACTCAACTTGATGTTCTTCGCACCAAGCCTTGAGTGCGTCTTGAGAAGGAACTATTAATGCGGATACAAACTTTTTATGGTCACCAACTATCATAACGTTTTCTATTAAAAAATCTTCTTTTAACAAACTTTCGATTGGTGCCGGAGCAACATATTTTCCACCTGAAGTCTTGAGCAGTTCCTTTTTGCGATCAGTTATTTTAAGATATTTTTGGCCATTAGGCCCATCGACAAATGTGCCAATATCACCAGTTCTAAAATAAGTTTTACCATTATATTTCTTAAAAACTTCTTCCGTTTGTTGTGGTTGTTTGTAATATCCCATCATGATATTTGGTCCAGCAGCGATGATCTCACCTTCGCCTTCGTTATAATCACCTTCACTTCTGTCTATGACAATATCACACATTTCTAATGGTACACCTACCGTTCCTATTTTATTACTGCCGCCATAATAATGATTGAGTGTAAGTACTGGTGAAGTTTCTGTAAGCCCATATCCTTCAGTAATAGTAATCCCTGCTGCAGAAAATACCCGAGCTATTTTTGCAGGACATGCTGCAGCTCCAGTAGCAATTGATTTTACATTGTCACCCAATGCTGCTCTCCATTTGCTGAAGATGAGCTTATCTGCAATTTTCCTTTTTATAGCGTCAAGTCCTGTGTAAGTTTTATCATGTTCGAAGTCATCTGTCAAGTTCAAGGCCCAAAAAAACAATTTCTTTTTTATGCCTGTAAGGGCCAATCCTTTGTTGTATATTTTTTCATAAACCTTTTCAAGCAACCTTGGTACCGTTGTAAAGAAATTGGGCTTTACAGCCACAAGATCACCTGATTCGCCACCGAGATTGTCCGTTCCGGTAAAATATATCTCAGCACCTATCAATGTATAAACGTACAAGACGGCTCGCTCGAAGATGTGACACAAAGGTAAAAAACTCAAAACTCTATCTCCTTTTCTGACAGGAAGAAGCTCACAACAGCTCTCCACTACGCTTATAATATTCTGGTGAGACAACATGACGCCTTTTGGATTTCCAGTAGTACCCGAAGTATAAATGATGGTAGCCAAGTCTTCAGATTTTACGGTTTGACTTATCTTTTCCACCATCTCAAGATTGGTATCATTCATATAATCTAACCAAAATGGTCGTCCTCCTTGTTTATCAAAACAAATGATGTGTTTTAGTGAGTTTACATGCGCTTGTGCTGCAGAAACTTTATCATACAAATCTCCCGTACCAATAAAACAGACTTTAACTTCTGCTTCATTCATTATATACTCGTATTCACGGGAGCTAATTGTGGGATACATGGGCACTCCGATAGCACCAATATATTGAATAGCTAAGTCAGTTATTAGCCACTCAGGTCGGTTTTTATAGACTACAATTCCGATTTTATCACCTTTTTCTACACCCAAATCTATCAAACCAGACGCCAGTTTTCTGGACAACATGATTACTTCACTTGTACTATAAAATTTCCAGCCCTGTTCTGTTTTATTTCCAGCAAATTTTTCTAAAGTTCCTTCATCAAACTGCTTATTAATGTAATCAAAAAGTCTGCTGGCTTGCATAATATAATTATATTTTGAAAAGATGTAATATTAAGTATAATATTGTGTTGTCTAATGGTTATACGAAAGGTAAAGGTAAATTTAATCCTGCCGATTTCAAAGAAATGTACCGAAAATATACGCCTTCAAAGTGCTTTGGACAAAATCAAATTGACAATAACAAATAAAATTATAATCAATTTATACATATTATAAAATAATTTTATTTATATCTTTGTGCCTATGAAGAGTAAAAAACAAATATCAGCAGTTAAAAATATTGTGGTCAATCCCGCGGTGGAATCTTTTGTCCACCTGAGATGGCATGCCCTTTTGGTTTTTGCATTTGGATCATTACTGTATCTCAATACACTCACGCATGAATTTACCCAGGATGACGCCATTGTGATCTATGACAATATGTACACAACCAAGGGTATTTCGGGTATAAAAGGCTTGTTTACCAAAGATACATTTTTTGGATTTTTTAAAGAGGAAGGTAAGGAAAAACTTGTTTCTGGTGGAAGGTACAGGCCGCTGACTCCTGCTATGTTTGCCTTAGAATATCAGATAGTAGGAAAGAATCCTTTTTTGGGTCATTTGATAAATATATTATTGTATGGATTTTTATGTCTTATGGTATATAAACTCCTCATCTCGATGATTTGCCATAAAGAGGATAGCGAACGTAAGCGATATTGGGTATTGATAGCAGCGTTGATATATGCGGCACATCCAATACACACAGAGGCTGTAGCCAATATCAAAGGCCGTGACGAAATTATGAGTATGTTGGGAAGCGTTTTTGCCTTGTACTATACTTTAAAATTTATCGACTTTAAGCAAACAAAGTATTTGATATTTGCTGGAATAAGTTTCTTTTTGGCATTTCTTTCGAAGGAAAATACGATTACATTTTTGGCTATCATTCCACTGACATTGTATTATTTCAGAAATATGCAGTGGAAAAGTGCCTTTACCAACACAGCTTTTTTGCTTGTTCCCACCTTCGTGTTTTTGTTGATAAGATCTGCTATTTTGGGTAGTGATTTTGGCGGCACACCAATGGAATTGATGAACAATCCTTACCTAAAATATGTGAATGGAACGTATATACCATTTGATTTGGGTGAAAAAATGGCCACCATCATGTTTACTTTAGGTAAGTATGTACAATTATTAGTTTTTCCACATCCATTGACCCATGATTACTACCCAAGATATATAGACATAATGTCATTTGGAGATATTAAAGTCATAGGCAGCTTGTTATTATATATCGCATTGATATGGATGTCCGTCCTAGGTTTGAAAACCCGTAGCATATATGGATATGGGGCAGCGTTTTTTCTTATCACTTTGTCTATCGTTTCCAATATTGTTTTTCCTATTGGTACCAATATGTCAGAGCGATTTATGTTTATGCCATCGCTTGGGTTTGCTATAATTTTGGCTTATTTTGCCGATCAGATGTTGTATCAAAGATTGGGAAAACAAATGTTTTTGATCACCGTTGGGATATTACTGACTTTGTACGGTTTGAAAACTATTACCAGAAATTTTGTTTGGGAAAGTGATTTCAAGTTATTTACCACAGACGTAAAAACATCTATAAATAGTGCAAAGGTACTAAATGCTGCTGGTGGATCACTCACGGCAGAAGCTTACAAAGAAAAGGATGAAACCAAAAAGAAGGCTTTGCTTGAGCAAGCTTTAGTGTATTTGGACCAAGCGGTCAAAGTCCATCCTACTTACAAGAATGCTTATTTGCTTATGGGAAATGCAAACTATTACATGCAAGCCTACGAAAAGGCAATAACTGCCTATGGCAATGCGTTAAAAATAGATCCCGATTTTAAAGATGCACATGCCAATCAGGCTATAGCGTTGCGAGATGCAGGAAAATATGCCGGTGAAAAAGAAAATGATCTTCAGAAAGCCGAGACCTATCTGGCAAAGTCGTATCAAATGACACCAAATGATGGTGAAACATTGAGATTGCTAGGTGTGTTGAATGGTATGAAGGGCAATCATAATGAAGCAATCAAATATTTTGGAAAAGTACTTGAGTTGGATAAGAATAACGCAGGTGCATATCTGAATTTGAGTACTGCTTACCGCAATTTTGGTGACGCCAACAATGCTGAGATTTATCTTAAAAAAGCAGTGGAATTAGATCCTGAAATTCTCCGAAAACAAGGACAATAGTAATTTTTAACTTAAAATTAAAGACATTTTCCAAATACGCACGTCTAAGGTATTACATTTTCAGTAATAAGAGGATGGAATTTGTTTTGAATGTCAATGTATAGTATTGTTTAACCACAAGAAAATGCAATAGCTATACAGAGACAAAATAATGGCAATTATGTTTTTTAAAGGTTTCAAAGAGAAATGGTATATTTTGGTAATGGTTTGTATTACAGCCATACAAATCAATGCGCAAAGTTATCTTGAAAGAGAGGATATTTGGGTTCAAAATAAAATGTCAGAAATGTCCATTGACCAAAAAATAGGTCAGTTATTTATGATAAGGGCATATTCAAAAGGCAATGAGGCTGAAGAAAAAATTATAAATGATTACATTAAAAAATACCACATTGGAGGATTATGCTTTTTCCAAGGGAAAGTAGATGAACAAGCGTCATTAATAAACAAATATCAACGCCTATCTACGATACCCATGTTTATGGGCATAGATGCAGAGTGGGGATTGGGCATGAGATTTCCCAAAGAAACAGTGTCTTTCCCAAGACAACTCATGTTGGGCGCCATTCAGGATAATAAGTTAATCTATGAAATGGGCAAAGAAGTGGCTAAACACTGCAAAAGAGTTGGAATAAATATAAATTTTGCACCATCAATAGATATAAATATCAATCCATCTAATCCAGTGATATACGATCGCTCTTTTGGTCAATCTCCACAAAATGTAACCGCTAAAGGATACATGTATATGAAAGCACTTGAAGATACAGGTGTAATGGCTTGTGTTAAACATTTTCCTGGTCATGGAGATACTGATACTGATTCGCACTTGGATTTACCAGTATTGAATCACTCATTAGAACGAATGGAAAATGTAGAGTTTTTTCCGTTTAGAAGACTTGCAAGTCAAGGAGCTGGAGCCGTAATGATTGGCCATCTTCAAGTTCCTGCTATTGATTCAAGAGCAAATAGACCAGCAACTTTGTCACAAAGAGCTGTCACCCATTTATTGAGGGACGATATGGGATTCAATGGATTGATATTTACCGATGCTATGGATATGAAAGGCGTTACCAAATATTTTCCTAACGGAATAGCTGAAGCTGAGGCCTTTCTTGCAGGCAATGATGTCATTCTCCTTCCTGAGAATCTTCCAAAAGCATTTAATACACTTAAGGAATATGTAACAGGCGGCAAAATAAGTGTAAACAGATTGGACGAAAGTATAGAACGGATACTAAGAGCAAAATATAAACTTGGACTAAACACAATTCCTTATGTGGATCCTGTCGGCATCTACGATGATCTGAATAGAAATCAATCTACAGCGATTAAACAAAAGCTGGCAGAAGCATCCATTACGGTTATATCAGATGATGATAACCTGATACCGATTCGAGATTTGGATGGCTTGGATATCGCAACTCTCAGCATTAACATCAATCAAAAAACCATTTTTCAAACTAGGGCTGACAGTTATATAGACCCAAGACACTATTTTTTGATGCCACAGCAATTGAGTCAACAATATCAACAGCATCAGCAGACACTTTCTAGGTTTGATAAGGTTATCGTAGGTATTCATACATCTGGCAAACAAAATGATTTTTCAAAAGACCTACCAGAAGATGTAATACGATTTTTATCAGAGCTTCAGACAAAAACAGATGTAATTATCGTGCTTTTTGGCAATCCATACTTGCTTAAAAAGCTAAATTTTGCAAAACACCTAGTCTTGAGTTATGATAATGACCCAATCACACAAGATGCCGCCATGCAGTCCATATTTGGTGTAAGTGATATATCAGGAAAACTTCCAGTAGATATCTCAGAAAAGTGGCCAACTGGACATGGCATATTTAAGGGTTCGCTCAAGAGATTGGGTTACGCAATCCCAGAAATGATAGGAATGAGTACATCAATCCTCAAGAATATTGACACATTGATGGCAGAAATGATCAATGATAATGCAGCTCCCGGCGCTCAAATTCTGATTGCTAAAAATGGCAAAATTGTATGGCAAAAGGCATACGGGAAACTTACACCAGATAGTTATTATGTTTCTGATAATACCATTTACGATATTGCTTCTGTTACAAAGGTACTAGCTACTACACTAGCTACAATGAAACTTGTTGATGCCGAAAAAATTAATATAAAAAGCCCCTTGAGACACTACATAGCAGGAATAGATACGACGGACAAAGCAAATCTCATTATCGAAGACATATTGGCTCACCATGCTAGATTGTACCCGTGGATAGGATTTTATGAAAAGACCACATTGCCACAAAAGAGTTTTGGGTATAATCCTGCATATTATAGTGGCATGCTTCAAGATAAATACACCATTCCTGTAGCCAGAGGAATGTTTATGAGGACTGATTACATTGATAGCATTTATCAGGAAATTTGGACAAGCAAGCTTAGAGAATCTGACAGTTATAGGTACAGTGATTTAGGTTTTTATATTATGCAAAAAGTTGTAGAAAACCAATCACACACTACGTTGGACGACTATACTTATCGCAGTTTTTATAAGCCATTGTCACTCACACATACAGGATTTAGACCGCTTTTAAGGCATCCTGAGTTTAATATTGCGCCGACTGAAATAGACAATTATTTCAGATTGCAAACCTTAAGAGGTTATGTTCATGATATGGGCGCCGCAATGTTAGGCGGTGTTTCAGGTCATGCAGGTTTGTTTTCTACAGCAAAAGAAATGGCCATCTTGATGCAAATGTTGTTAAATAATGGTGCTTATGGTGGTACGCAGTATATAAAACCCGAGACTGTAAAGCTTTTTACTACCAGACATATAAAATCATCTAGAAGAGGACTTGGTTTCGATATGAAGGAGTTAGACCCTAAGAAAACCAAAAGTACTTCAGAATTGGCGCCAGCATCGACTTTTGGCCATACAGGATTTACTGGTACAGCAGTATGGGCAGATCCCGAAAATAATATAGTTTATATATTTTGTACAAATAGGACGTATCCTAGTCGAAACAATCAGACTTTCAATAATAGAGATTACAGAGCCAAAGTACAAGCACTGATATATGAGGCAATGAAAGGTTATCGAGCCTCAGCTTATTTGTAAGAAATATTTATGTGAATGATGTGGAGAATGTGATATTACATCCACCTTTGCGCTTTCACAAAAGAAGTAAAAAATGGCGGAAGCATCACCCAAAACCATTCAGGCTTAAACATGAGGAATAGTACAATACCTACCAAAGATAATAAAGTATATATCCAATATAATCTTACAGATTCTGATGATGAATTCATATCGTTTCTTATTTTTGTTTGATTTTATTATTTATTCGGCAAATGTAGCGTTTTTTGTTAAACAATTTCCATAAATCCGAGGCGAACTTTGATGGTGAAGAGTAAATTTTTTAATTCTAAAATATTGCTTTTTGGTGAATATACGGTGACACTTGGGTCAGATGCCTTTGCTGTGCCGTTTGATCACTTTAAGGGTAACTGGAATTTCAGTGCCAATGCAACAGAATCAAATGCAAATTTGCAGCAGCTATATAATTATCTACAGAAGGAAAGTAAGTTGAGTGGCCTTTTTGATATGAAAAATTTGGCTAATGACATTGAAGATGGATTGTTTTTTGAATCAAGTATTCCGACTGGTTATGGTCTGGGAAGTAGCGGAGCGCTGGTTGCTGCATTGTACGATAAATACGCTACTGACAAAATATTAGATCCTAATTCACTCAAATCTATTTTTGCAACAATCGAAAACTGTTTTCATGGTGCTAGTTCAGGTATTGACCCATTGGTATCTTACTTGAATGAGCCAATATTAATCAGAAATAAAATTGAAATCATCCCAGTGCAATGCGATGTCAAAAGAAGTGGGTTTTTTATGATAGATTCTGGAATATCAAGGAAAACAGCACCTTTTGTCCATATTTTCAACAATAAGATGAA
>CALFYH010000045.1 GCA_937952155.1 uncultured Saprospiraceae bacterium | reverse complement strand
CAAACTCAGGCCTTTGACATTGTATTGCGCCATTCGATCCAGGATATGCACAGGCTTTTCATCGTTTACCAGAATGGGACCGCTAATATTATTTTCAACCTCCTTTATTTTTTCGAGGGTTTCCGGGGAATAGTTTATTTGGCATGCAAGCTGGAAAGTCAGAAGCAGGAAGGCAAAAATGGGAAACACTTTTCTCATGAGGCAGTTGATTGTACTATCAAAATTAGCCAAAGAATGCAGCTTGTGTTAATATGTGGGGGAATTAACATTTATTTAGCAGATCAATTGAATTGTGCAGTAATTTAGCATATACATGGGTTAACGACGGTGCATTGCAATTTTCAAAGACCCTGGAGGCTCTTTAAAGGAAATGACTTTTATGGGGTGGGAATTGATACTACATAGGATGATTTTACCAATTTAAGGACTAACTGACATATTAAGTGTCAACAGCCTCGTGTTATTGGTTGTTTTTATCCTCTAACCGTTAAATTTCAGTGTCGTTTTGCTCAATGTGCAAGATATGTAGAAGTCTATGAATGATAGGTGCAAAGAAAACTGCTGTTATACTCAAAAATGCAACTCCGCTATATAAAGCATAAAATGATGAAAATATTTTTGCAGTCGGTGAAGTCATTTCTACAACGGGACCCATACCTGTTAAAATCATACAAGCCATATGGAAACTGTCAAGCCAGGAAATCTCTCCAAAATGATGATAACCAAAAGTCCCGAATAAAACTGAAAAGACTATTAAGCCTAAAGCAAATAACCCATAACGCCCAAGTCTGATAAAGAATTTGGGCAAAGGTGTTACTTTCTGTCTGCGGTTTTCTAATTTCATTTCTTCTTTATTTCTTTCATCAAGTCTTCCAGATAGTCAATCTGCACTACTTGTATTTCCACCAATTTATTATTTTGATGAACAAGCAAATGGTCAATTTTTTCACTTAATAACTTGATTTCAAGTTCTGCTTTTAGATTAATTTTATAATCGTGTTCACTTCGCTGTCTGTCTTTTTGTTCTTGTCTATTTTGGCTCATCATAATGATAGGGGCTTGTATGGCTGCCAAACAAGAAAGTATCAGGTTAAGAAGAATAAAAGGATATGGGTCAAATGGTTTTGAAGCCAAAAACCAAATGTTTATTGTCATCCATATTAAAATGAAGGAAAAGAATGTGATGATAAAAGTCCAGCTACCACCAAATGCTGCAACTCTGTCGGCAATTTTTTGTCCAAAAGTGAGTTCAGCTTCAATTTCGTCTTGAATGTTTTCTGAAAGAATAGCATTATTTTTTATAGCATCCATTACATCTCTGTCAATGATTGCTAATTCTCCTTTTTCTTGAATGATTAATGATGTTAAGTAAAGTCGTCTATACTGGTTAAGTTCAGATAAAGTGATATAACTGTCTTTGTCAAAGTCGGGATGTTCAGATTTGATAAGGTTGAAAATACCTTCTCTGATTTCCTGACCTTTTATGTCTTCTCCCTTTTGAATTTCTATTTTGCTAATATGACTTTTCTTCATTTTAGGTGTCTTTTAAAATAACCGATAACGGTTTTGTGATATGGATCGGATGCAGCGATAGCAAGTCTGATCTCATATCACTTGTTATCTCGCGTATTTTCATATTCTACTAAGTTATTAAATATCTCTCTTTTGACTTTTTCCGATATACCTTCATGACTTTTTATTTCTTTGAAATTATGTCTAATCAAAAATGTAATTTGATCTTTCAGTAATTCTGAGTCGCCCCAATTTGTATGTAATCTCCTGAATGTTGCCTGAAGTAAATCACCAGGATAAAAATCGCATTCGATAAATTTGTTTTTTAAAAGTTTGGTTAAAATGATTGGTATGGTGAACTTAATACCGACTTCTTGACTCAGCGACAATCTTAGTTCTTCATCAGATAATTTGTTTATAGGTTTCTTCCTTAGTAAATGACAATTTTCTATGGTTGAAGACTGATATTCTAAAGGAGTTTCCCATTTTGAATTTTCCAATTCTTCAATTGATTGAGAGATATTTGATTGAAATTTGTATTTGTCCATGATTGGGTTTATAACTCTCTTTATTTCCCCAATCATTGTTGTTCTTTTCCCTTCTGTAATTTCAAATTTATCACCTTTTGATAATCTTCCTATTTGACAAATAGGAAATTTAAAGTTGATATTAATTTGACACGAGTCTTCTGATTTTAGGAAAATTCTCGTGGGGTGTGAAAGAAATATGTCATTAAGCTGATTTTCAAATTTAAATATAGGGAAATACATATCTATTTTCATATGATTACCAATAGTTCTTCCTGATTCACTAAACGGTAGAACCTTAATTTTAGCTTCTATATCTACAGTTTTGTTTTTCATTTATTTATGAGAGATAACTTGTTTATTACCGACACAAATATATATAAACTTTCGCTTTTTTTAGCATTTCCATTGAGAAATTGCTTATAGTTATCTTTTTTTTGGTATTAAATTTATAAGATAACAAAGCCCATTGTTGCTTTGCTTTTTTATCTTCATATGCATTAATAATTGTCCAATTCCTCTATTGACCAAAGTTTTAGTAAATCCATTGTAAGACAAATATTTGCTCACTATTCAGATCGTAAATTTATCCCAATTAAATATTTTAAGCATTCATTTCAACTTGGGTGTATTTAATTGATATTTAAAATTTTACTTTTCGGGTATATTTTATGACATTTGTACCTCATTGTCCAAAGCCATAAAAATCAAGCAATGTCAACAGCAAAAAATGATATCAAAAGGATAACAACTCATGTACTTCACGCCATGAAGGAAAAGGGTGAAAAAATATCTATGCTCACTGCTTATGATTATAGTATGGCAAAAATCCTCGACGAAGCTGGCATAGACATCCTTCTTGTTGGAGACTCTGCTTCCAATGTGATGGCAGGACACGAGACTACCCTACCAATTACGCTCGAGCAAATGGTTTATCATGCACAATCCGTAATCCGGGGCGTTAACAGATCTTTTGTGGTGGTGGATTTGCCTTTTGGGTCCTATCAAGGCAATAGTACCAAAGCGCTAAACTCGGCTATTACCATCATGAAAGAATCAGGTGCTCATGCGGTGAAGCTGGAAGGCGGCGCTGAAATAGAAGAATCTGTAAGACGTATTCTTTCAGCTGGCGTTCCAGTCATGGGTCACCTTGGACTCACTCCACAAAGTATTTATAAGTTTGGAACTTATTCGGTACGCGCCAAAGAGGAAGCTGAAGCTCAAAAATTGATAGAAGATGCAAAATTACTGGAAGAGATCGGTTGTTTTGCGATAGTGCTTGAAAAGATCCCAGCAGCCTTAGGTAAAAAAGTGTCTGAATCACTCCACATACCTGTGATTGGTATCGGAGCTGGCAATGGTACAGATGGGCAAGTGCTTGTAGTACATGATGTTCTTGGCATTACTAAGGACTTTCATCCAAGATTTTTGAGAAGATACTTGAATCTATACGATACGATCAAAACTGCTGTTGGTCAATATATCACAGACGTAAAATCTGGGGATTTCCCAAATGAGGAAGAACAATATTAAACAAAATATATGTCAAAAAAAGTAATTATCGGATTGATCACTTTATTGGTCATCGGCGTGGGTGGATATTTTCTTATTGGAAAAATGCTGTGGAGTCCCAACGTAAAACCAAATGCAAAAAAATCTGAAGTTTTTATCCCAACCAATGCATCGATCGAAGATGTGATGGACAGCTTGCAAGCAGCAGATGTGCTAAAAGATATGACTTCATTTAAGACAGTTGCAAAATTAAAGTCATTTAATAAAGCGAAACCTGGAAGATATGTGTTTGATGAAAACATGTCCAACATAAAAATTATAAACAAATTGCGTTCGGGCGACCAAGATGCAGAGCAAGTCGTTATTAATAATATACGTTTGATAAGCGATTTAGCAGGTAAGGCATCTAATTACTTTGAATCTGACTCTTTAGTCTTTCTAAATTACCTTACGAATCCAGAAGTTTCGGCAGAATTTGGCTTTACGCAAGAGAATTTTTTATCAATGTTCATACCTAACACTTATGAAATGTTTTGGACTGCTACACCTGAAAAATTTACAGAAAGGATGCAAAAGGAATATAATAAGTTCTGGACTGATGAAAGGCTAGCCAAAATAGCTAAGAACAAATTAAGCCAAACTGAAGCATACACTTTAGCATCAATTGTAGAAAAAGAAAGTAATTATGATCCTGAAAGGCCAACCATAGCTGGTGTTTATTTGAATCGCCTTAAAGCTGGGGAGAAACTCCAAGCTGATCCGACTGTAGTTTTTGCTACTGGTGATTTTTCTTTACAACGCGTGCTATATAGCCATTTGAAAACAGAATCACCTTATAACACTTACATGAATCATGGCTTACCGCCTGGGCCGATTTGTATGCCTTCATTGGCGAGTCTCGAAGCCGTCATCAATGCTGAAGACCACAAGTATATGTTTTTTTGTGCCAAAGCTGATAACAGCGGTATCCATGCTTTTGCAGAAAGCTATGCTGATCACCTAAAAAATGCTGATGCTTTTGCAGCTTGGATGAATAGTTTGAATATAAAATAGGTTTCAGCTATTCGCCATGAGGCAATGAGAAATTTTTTAGTAATTTCTATAAATTGATCTTAGAATACCACACCTGCTCGGAATTGTAAAAGTTGACTGCTATTAAGGTAAAAATCCCATAATAAAGTGGGTTTTTCTGTGTCTTCTTGTATTACATCAGTGATCCTATTATCTATCACATTTACATCTTCATATTTTGATAGTGTGATTGATTTGCAAGAGTTACTACATTACAAACAAATACCAAAGAAGCTGAATAAATGAATTTTAAAATTTTCATGTTTTCGTTATTTTATAAATTAGAATAGATTTCCATAAAATCAAGCATCAAACCTCATATAGAAATTTAATGCTTGACTTAATATTAATTTAATACAATAAAAATCAATGGTTATGAATTGCGTCCATGCCTTTATCTAAGACATCCTTATATAAAATCGGCTCTGATGTATATTCTCTCTTAAATTCATACCTTAGCACATCAAATGTTGTAACCATACCGACCAACAAATCATCTTTTACTACTGGTAATGCATGAAATCTATTATCTAGAAAAAGTTCTGCTGCAGTGCCTACTTTATCATCAGGCTCCAACTTAACCAATTTTTTACTCATTATGTCGGATAATGCTGTGGTCGCATATGCTTCAGGAGCAACAAATTTATTCCACAAATCATGTGTAGTTATTAATCCCACCAATTTACCTTCATCTACGACCGGAATATGATGGATTCTTTTGGTTTTAAATATTTCAACTGCATGTGCAACCGTGCTTTCTGGACCTAATGTGACCAAATCTTTGATCATTATTGTTTCCACTTTTTCATTCATCATAGGATAAAAATATTTTTAGAAGTGATTTAATTGATTTTGTTCGCAAGATATAAAGTCTTGTTTAATTATATTTGTTTTGCTTAGTAAATTTTTTATCAAAACGAACAAGTTAGGTAATTAGCTCCTTAAATATTCAATATTACAGATCCCAAAGGATAAATTCAAAATAAAAAGCCCGTAACAACCAGTGCTCGGGCTTTTTTAAAATCTTATAGGTATTTTTTTATGCCAAACTTATTTTTTAGACCACATAGCAATTGAGTCCATATTCATTTTAATATAGTCATTATTGCCTGCTTCTTTGGCTTTTGTCAATGACTGATTTGCAGTTGCAATAGCAGCTTTGTAATTACCAAGATCTGCTTCAATTAGTGATTTTTGTCTCAATACCCAAAACTGATCATTCCCCATTTCAACAGATTTATTCATCCATGTCAATGCTTGATTCAAGTCCTTCTTAGCTTCTCTATAATAACGAGCTGCATTATAATAGTCGCCAGCAGTTGGACCTGCCATCACTTGTGTAATCGCTGCTGAAACTTTCTTATCTGTAGGCACAGCAATCTTAACAGGAACAATTACATTATCCCAAATAATTTCTAGCTGACATCCGTCATTAGCTACGTTATTGACACCAATGGTAAATGTTTCAGTATTTGTATAAGTTTGTGGTGTTACCATTACTTTGGCTGCAACTTTGGCATCATCCCATTTTTCAGGTGTGCCCCAGTTTTCGGTATCCGCATAGAAAAATACTTCCCATGAGGTCTTTCCAGGTTTTGTAAAGATGGCATAACTACCTTTTTTGACCTCAGAACTTCCAATAACTACGTCATCACTAAATGTAATCATGGTATTTTTATTAGCTCCTGTTCTCCAAAGCACATCAAAAGGTACAAGATCACCATAAATTTTTCTTCCATTTTTACTAGGGCGTGAATATTCTACAGCAATATCGGTCAGACCTACTGTCGTCTGAAATTTCGCAGAAGGACTGGCAGCTGGCGTCTTGATCTGTGCAGACAAAGTTGATACGAAAAGAATAAACACACTTGAAAACAATACACTAAAAAGGTTTTTCATCTATTTAAAATTTTTACTATTGATAAAATGAACAAATTATTGTCCCACATTGGACATCTAATAAATCACTTAAATATCCCAATTGTTTAGGCTTTTCTCAATTTTTAGAATTTAATTTCACTTCAGTTCTTATCACTTCATAGGTTTTTCGCTCTTCTTCTATTTTTTTTGTCCTTTCATCCATTATTTTCTTGACCAACTTATCGACGTCCAATGGATTTCCCACAACTTGTCTATGAAATAAAATCAACATAAATCTGGTCATGTCTTCAGCATAAATGATGCCTTTTTGCCTAAGATAATGCGAAAATCTTGATCCTTCGGCAAAATTCCAATTGTATTCCATCCATCTGCCCAGTCCAAAATGTAATTTTTTTGCTACAACTTCTTCATCAACATTTTTCAATGGCTCTCTAGCTTCAATTGTAGTTAGTTCTAACAATTTACCCAAGGCATCATCTATATCTCTAGGTATATAAACACCGTAAAGTTTTGATTTTTTTATATTTTCATTATACAAGGAATCCTTTGAAACAAATTTCTCGGACTTATCTTGAGCATTTACTATGAATACAGATACAACCAAAAAACAAATCAACCAATATTTGCCCATATGACGTGAATATTTTTGTACAAAAATCAAACGAAGAAAGTACTGCTAAATAGGCATTTTTCAACCTGATTAACATACTTTTAACGACACTTCATTCTACTAAGTTCATAAACAGAATAAAAATTATTTAGCACACAGCGCATTATTTTGCAACATTAGCTTAATTTTACGCTTTTATTATTTGGAATATTAGCATTAATTCATTTGCAAATTTAATAAATATCATGCCTGAAGTTTTGGAAAAAAAGAAAACCGCTGATAAAAAAGTAGTGAACCTAAAATATGACAAAGCCACTTATATGAAATGGTTGGAAGTCATGTATAGAGTGAGAAGGTTTGAGGAGAAAGGACTTTATGCTTACTCACAACAGAAGATTAGAGGATTTTTTCACGTATATATAGGCCAGGAAGCAATAGCTGGTGCATTGGCTACAGCCCTAAGACCAGAAGATAAAATCGTTACAGCATACAGACAACATGGAATTGCTCTAGCGCGTGGACTAAGCGCTGATTCATGTATGGCAGAACTGTATGGTAAAGCCACTGGATGTGTCAAAGGTAAAGGTGGAAGTATGCACTTCTTTTCAGCTGAACACAATTATTTCGGTGGTAATGGTATCGTAGGTGCACAAATTCCAATAGGTACAGGAATAGGATTTGCTGAAAAATATAGAGGTACTGACAATTTTTGTGTTACAATGTTCGGTGATGGAGCAGCACGACAAGGTGCATTATACGAATCTTTTAATATGGCCATGACTTGGCAATTGCCTGTTCTTTATATTTGTGAAAACAATATGTACGCAATGGGTACGAGCGTAAAACGCACTAGTAACGTCCACGATTTATATAAGATTGGTTCTGCGTTTGACATGCCTAGCGAGTCAGTTGATGGTATGAATCCAGAGTCTGTTCATGATGCCATGATGCGCGCTGCGGAGCATATCAGATCTGGTAAAGGCCCTTATTATTTAGAGATCAAAACATATCGCTATAGAGGACATTCGGTATCTGACCCGGCAAAATACCGTACAAAAGAAGAATTGGAAGCATATAAGGAGAAAGATCCAGTAGAGATGATTCAAGCAAAGTTAATAGCAGATAAAATCGCTTCAAAAGCTGAAGTAGATCAAATTATCGAATCAATCAACGCAGAAATAGACACTGCAATAGAATTTGCTGAATCTTCAGATTTTCCGCTTCCTTCAGAATTGTATGAGGATAATTACACTCAGAGAGACTATCCATTTATCTCAGACTGATAATATTTTTCAAATAATAAATAAGAAAGCCCGTTAATTTTCTTTTGAATTTTAGTGGGCTTTCTTTTAATAATAAAACATAAGAATACGCTTTCTCCTTTAAACAGACTGCCTATTATGAGAATATTTTACGTAGTTACGACCTATATCCTTTAGCTTTCTATTGCTCCATTTATTTTTAACCTGAATTATATGGCGAAGCTTCTGATTTGAAGCAAGTTAGCTTCGTAATAGATTTTCTAATGCATATTACAGGTTAAACCAATTCTTTTTGTAATTAAAACTGCAATCCTTAGGCAACTACCAATTCGTTGAGCTGACCATTTTTTTTTCCAAGACTCTTAGACTCCTTTAAAAACTTGACATCGAAGGCACTGCAATACGCATTCATAATAAATTAAATTACAGTTATTTATAATAAATTTTGAATTTTTATTCAATTTTAAATTTTATCACATTTATCTAGCCATCAATACAAATATTCTACTTCAAAAGCATAAATCACCAAAATAACACACTTTAAAAACTACGCAAATATATTAATATAAAAGCCCCATATAATCGCTTATATGAGGCTTACTAAAATGTATTTATTTTATACTTAACTAATTTTTCACCATCAAAGAAGTTACTTCTCCTAAATTGGTTGTCAGCTTTATGAAAAAAGTGCCTTTACTTAAAAAAGAAACATCAATTTTATACTGATTCCCTGAGTCTTCTAGTGTGCCAGAATATACTTGTCTACCAACAACATCAAAGATCTCTAATTTTTTTTCACCTTCTACCCTAGTTGCATCTACGAACAAAATGTCACCGACTGGATTAGGATAAAACTTTATTGCTTCATCGTTTTGATAAAGTAACTTAGTGCCTATTGTATTAAAACTACCATCATAATCAGTTTGTACCAAAGTTATATAAATAGACTTTGCTTTGAATTGGTGATCAAAAGT
>CALFYH010000044.1 GCA_937952155.1 uncultured Saprospiraceae bacterium | reverse complement strand
GTGAAAACGATCCGTCAGGTGTATTGATGGAAAGAGTCCTAAGTACAGCCTATCTGTGGCATAACTATGGAAATAGTACCATTGGAGCCAGATCCGATATCGAAAATGTTCCAATCGAAAGATTACAGGCATTTTACAAAAAATATTATCAACCTGATAATGCCATCCTAACCGTAACTGGCAAGTTTGATCCTGCTAAAACCTTAAAATTGATTGATTCTTATTTCTGTCCGATACCAAGACCAGATAGAAAGCTTGAAATTACCTATACAAAAGAGCCTATCCAGGATGGGGAAAGACAAGTTGTGCTAAAAAGAACTGGCGACGTTCAGGTTGTAAGTTGTGCGTATCATACTGCTCCAGGTGCACATAAAGACTATGCAGCTATTTCTATTATTGATGAAATCCTTTCCAACGAGCCTTCGGGAAGATTATACAAATCCCTTGTTGAAGCCAAAAAAGCATCCTATGTATGGAGTTTCGCACCAAGTCTCAAAGAAGGTGGCTTTATTTATGTCAATACCACACTTAGAAAAGAAGATAATCTGGAAGTAGCCAAAAGCATCATGCTTGCTACTTTGGATAGCTTGAAATACATACAGCCCACCAAGGAAGAGCTTGACAGAGCTAGAGGACGATTGCTAAAGCAATGGGAATTGGCCTTCAATGCATCAGATAGAGTTGGATTAAATATCAGCGAATATATTGCACAAGGTGACTGGAGATTGTTTTTTAAATACAGAGATGCACTTGAAGCAGTCACCTTAGAAGATGTGGTACAAGCTGCAAGTACTTATTTCAAACCTTCCAATAGGACAATTGGAATCTTTATTCCAGAAGAAAAACCTGATAGAGTTGAAATTCCTACGGCTCCTGAATTAGCAACATTATTGGATGGCTACAAAGGAAAAGCTTTAATTGCTCAAGGTGAAGAGTTCGATCCTTCATTCGAAAATATAGAAAAAAGGACAACAAAAGGAAAAGAGAAATCAGGATTAGCATTCGCACTTTTACCAAAAGAAAACAGAGGCGATGCGGTCAACGCGAATATTACATTACGTTTTGGGTCTCCTTCTGCATTAGTAGGAAAATCTATGATAGGACGTTTGACTGCGTCTATGATCGATAAAGGTACAAAATCCATGAGTCGGCAGGCTATTCAAGATAAATTGGACGCCATAAAAGCGAGAGTCAGCGTTTTCGGTGGGCAATCTAGTGTAACCTTCAATGTAGAAACCACCAATCAAAACCTAAACCAAGTTCTTGACCTAGTAGGAGACATGGCGTTAAATCCTGCGTTTACACAAGATGAATTTGACAAACTAAAAAATGAAATGATCGCAAGTATGGAAGAACAATTGTCTGATCCACAAGCCATTGCAGGTAATCGGATAAATGTTTTGACGAGCCCATACCCAAAAACTGATGTCCGTTATGTGATGACAATGCAAGAGGAAATAGAAAGCTTAAAAGCTGTAACGCTAGAAGATGTAAAACAATTTTACAAAGAAAATTATGGAGCCAGTGAGGCAACTGCTTCGATTGTGGGTGATTTTGACAAACCATCTGCCAATGCAAAACTTTCGCAATATTTTGGTACATGGAAGAGTCCATCCAAATACGAACGTATCACATATCCATACAAGAGTGTAAAACCTATTGATGAGAATATCAACACTCCTGACAAGGCAAACGCGATGTTTTTGGCAAGCTTACCACTTCAGATCAACGACAGTCACCCAGATTACGCAGGCATGGTCATTGGTAATTTTATGATTGGTGGTGGATTCTTAAACTCCAGATTAGCGACCCGTATCCGTCAGAAAGAAGGAATTAGTTATGGTGTAGGATCATGGTTCAGAGGTAGTAGTCAAGATGATTCTGGTGAATTTGGGGCCTATGCCATTTATGCACCTGAAAACAGAGATAAACTTCAGGCAGCTTTTGTAGATGAAATCAATAAAGTAATAAAAGACGGATTTACAAAAGAAGAACTAGATGCTGCTCGATCAGGTTGGATCCAAAGCCAAGTAGTTAATCGTGCTCAAGATCGTTCATTATTAGGTAAATTGGCCAATAATATGCGCTTGGATAGGGACATGTTGTGGGATAAAGCTTTGGAAGAAAAAATAATGAAATTGTCAGTGGAAGAAATCAACAAAATATTAGCAAAACACTTAGATCCATCCAAAATGGTCTATGTTAAAGCTGGAGATTTCGAAAAAGCTTTTAAAGAAGTGAAGCCATAAGGTAACAAGTTAAATTGATGCTTTTAAAAGCCCTTTGGTGCATAACCGAAGGGCTTTTTTATTGCTAAAAAAATGAATAGTCCTGAAATAAGCTGACACAAAAGTTGACTTATACAATGAAACAAAGAATTGGGCAAAAAAAAGGATGGCTCAAAAAGACTATAGCTTGATCTTCAAATTACAAGTTGCAGATGAAGTTGTAAAAGGGCTAATAACTTACAAAGAGTCACAAAGGTATTATGAGATACAAGGAAGGAGTACAGTTTTGGTTTGGTTGAGAAAACATGGTACATTTAACTGGAAAATTAAAACACCTATGAAGAAATCGTCACAGTGCAGTCAAATACTTTCAAGAATTGGATTGAGATTCCACTCAGTCGATTCAATCTCAAACTTGAATTCTTCATAACTATTTTTATTGATTGAGCATCCGAAAAATGTTAATAATGTGAGCAAAATCAATTTCGAGTTCATTCATTAATTATTTTCAGCTGTAAG
>CALFYH010000043.1 GCA_937952155.1 uncultured Saprospiraceae bacterium | reverse complement strand
TCTGCACTGCAAGGTCATATACAGCGGGCATAATGCTGACTATTTTTGCGCCTTCTTTGATGGTCTCGCCTATGCCTACTTGCTGTGCTTGGGTGATATATCCATCTTGTGGTGCAAGTATGTGGTACAGAGTATTCCTTACTTGATAATTATTATATTGATTTTGAAGCTTATTGATCGTCGCTTCTGTGTCAAATTTGCCCGATAAAGCAGTGAATTTATCCGAATTTGCCTTAGCAATTTTATCTTTGTATTCTGCTTGAATACTGTTAAGCTCAATTTTACTATTGATGAGTTCGTTTTTGGAAGAAAGCCATTTATTTTCTTGAGAGATGAGTTTGGCTTGAGATTCCTGAAGCTTGAGACTCCTATTTTCGAGGTCTGTAAGTGATCTCAATCCTTCATCATACAGCGACTTAAAACGGTTGTATTGTTCTTTTGCCACTTCAAAATTTATCTTTGATGCTTGTAAGTCGATGCTGTCAGATGTCACTTTGAGCACATTTTGCTGAACTTTGTTTTGAGCTTGACTTATCTTAAGTTTTAGTGATGTCTCGAGCGCTTTTATTTGGTTTTCGAGTGCATTTACCTTTTGGTTATAAGACAATTTTGAAAACTCCTTTGCGTCAATCTGAAGCCTTGTATTTCCCAATAAGTTGGGATCAAAATAATCATCCTTAACTTCTGAAATACGCAATATTGTATCACCTTTATGGACAAATTGTCCTTCAACAACATACCATTTTTCTATACGACCAGCTATAACAGACTGGATAGTTTGAGGCCTTTGTTCAGGATTTAACGCGATAAGCTGACCTGGAGCGCGAACATTTTGCGTCCAAGGCATGAACAAGATTACCAAACTTATAGAAGCTAAAATAAACACGACTTTTACTAATCGATCATGCGAATACGAATAGGTATCTTTCAGTTTCCTAAAAGATGTAAACATTTCTTTGCGAAATAAATGATTGATACTTTGATCTGATAAATTGAGCATGATTAGTTCTTTTTTACAATTTGAATGTCCACCACTTTCCCATCATCTAAGGTGATAATTCTGTCGGTCATTTGCATAATGTCTGGATCTTTGGATACGACGATAACTGTTCTATCTTCATTCTTTTTAAGGATGTATCTGAATATTTCCAATTTTTCTTTCTTTTCTATATTTTTGAAAATGTCTTCTACGATCATCAATCTGGGTTCTTTCAGTAGATTTCTAGCCAATATTATCTTTTGTGCAACACTACCTGGCAAGCGCTTGCCTTGAGGTCCTATATCTGTACTATATCCTTGCGTCAATTGATTTACAAAAGTAGTAAGGCCAATGTTATTTAATACTTCTGATATCTTGTTTTGACTGATTTCGCGGCCCAGCGTAAGATTTTCTAGTAATGTGCCTTCAAATATTCTATCTTCTGAAATACACTCAGCAATGGAGCTTCTCAATTCTACAATGTCATAATTTTTTATAGGTATATTGTCATAAATGATATTTCCTTTTTGTGGTTCAAAAAATGCAGTCATAAGCTTTAGTAGAGTCGCCTTACCACTTCCATTTGAACCAGTGAGTGTTACTTTTTCATTGGTCTTTATATCAATATTTAAATCACTTATGCTATCTTCAACATTGTCAGGGTATCTGAAAAATAAATTATGAATACTTACAGACATTCCTCTAGTTTCATCATTAACAAAATTATGACCTTCAGATTTTTCTAACTGCAAGTCAGTCACTTGTCCTATTTTTTCTATTGATGTCAATAAGTCATAAACAATCTCAAGCGTGAGCAAGAGCTTTTCTGTAGATGAAATTAGTAATAAAATGATAATCTCAGCAGCGACAAATTGCCCTATATTCATTTGTTGATTGAATACAAGGATACCACCCAAAATCAAAAAGCCTGCAGCAATCAAAATTTTGAAAAATATAAATAAATAATATTGCCTTAAAAGTACTTGGAAATGATTTTCTCGAGCATCTAGGTACTTTTCTACCAATACATCAGTTTTTCGCACTGGTAACGATGTATCACACGCTAGTCTAAATGTCGTATTCGTGCGGGCAACTTCTTCAAGCCAAAAAGCAACTTTATACTTGTATTTTGACTCTATGATGCTAGATTTTAATCCTCGTTGAAAGATGTAATACCCAATAATGAAGCCTAAAACTATGATCAAAACACTGAATATTATAAAAAATGGATGGTAGAATGACAATAGTATCAGGCCAAAAAGGATACTCAAAGCCGCCGCTGTTAATTCTAACAAAACTTTGGCTACTCCTTTCTGTATCGTAATGGTATCAAAAAAGCGATTCATCAATTCGGGCGCATAGTGGTTTTGTAATGCATCCATTCTTATCCTTGGTATTCTATACGCAAATTCGAAAGCAGACCTAGTGAAAATATCTTTTTGTAGGTCCTCGGTGATTCTCAATTGTATGATCTGAAGTCCACCATTGAGGATATATCCAATAAGTACTACCGAAACCAGCAAAATCCATGAAGCGGATACCTCTCCACCTTGGATTAAGTTGATGATGGCTTGGATGCCCAATGGGAGACTTAAGGCTATGAGGCCATTAAAAACTGCAAAAATATATAAATTCCTAATAGCTTTTTTATTTGGTTGCAGCAGTCTAAAAAACCTTTGAACTGGAGTATATGGCATCATTTTAGGCTTTTTTAATCGTGTCAATTATTAGTTGATAGTAGAAGTTAATAAGATATTCAGGGTCTTCAGTTATGTCAGTGAGTGCCGGTAGATGCTCTGCAAAATATTTCTGATTGTGTATTCCCTCAATGACAGTCGTTACAAGCATATGTGGATACATGTAAGTAGGATTTATCAATTTGATGATATCACTTATGATAGAAACTATCTTTTTATAATTGAAATAGACACCATATTTATTGAGATCATCCACATTTTTTATGAGGTATGATTTGCAGGATTCACTACAGATAATGTTAAATAAATTTTGTAAATTGACATCAGCATAATGTTGGGCAGTAGGAGTAGCTAATACTTTGATAGTATTTTTAAGTTGTACCTGAGGGTCTGTAATATTTGTGTTGTGTAGAACCAATTGATATTCGACCCAACACCAATACCAAGACGTAATATAAAGCAGAAGCTTGTGTTTATTTTCAAAATACCGATAGATGGTAGCTTCTGTAGTACCTATTCTTGCACTCAGTTTTTTAAAATTAAATTCCTCAAATCCTATTTCATTAATCAAATCAATACTTTGATTGATGATGGCGGTACCAATTTGACTAGTCTCAGGATCTTTTAAGAATATATCAGTCTTTATATTGGCAGAAAATCTAAACAAATAGGGCTCCATTAAAGTATAAATTACGTTTATAATAGTATTACTATCAATAAACCAATGGTTGCTATGCTTGTTTAAAGTATTTATATTAAAATTTTGTTAAAATTTAATATAAAGGCTTGTAAAGTGATTCTTTACTACAGAATTTCCATCTTGTCAGAAATACTAGAGATAATTGTTTATGTAAAGAGGTGTGTTTTTACTGTACCTCTTTACTGGATTTAAGTTTTAACATTTCGGGTAGATCATTATTTTTTACTACCATAATGCTATATCCTTCTTTTGTCTTGATTTTTAGGAGTTTGCGTACATCACCATTGGCGTTGAAGCCAGTGTAAGCGGATGGCAAACTATTAAAACGATTGTTACCTTCATTGATTAGAATATTTCCTTTTGAGGCGTCATATCTTCCTAAAAACACATCGGTGCCATAAAAATTACCAGCAGTGATGAGATCAGTCTTGCCATCATTATTGATATCATAATCTAGTATCGTTCTGATACAAGAGAGTTGGGCCATCTGTGGCATTTCACTCATATCAAAAGACTTACCACTTTTGTTATAAAAAATGACACTGGCTAACTCATTTGCATACAGCTTGGACTCACCTTTGCGTTCAGTTGGAGTAAAAATATCATCAATTGTTGCATTTGCGTATTGTTTGTATCTCAAAAACTTCTTTTTAAGAACAACCATGTGATCCAATAACTTGTCCCTCATTACAAATGGATACATCTTAGCACCATTATAGTAGCATAAAATTGGATCCAAAGTGCTATTATTATCATAATCCTTATAAAACAGAGATACAGGTTTTTCTGTGCTTGCCTTAAAATAAGAATTGAGACCAGTGTTACCACATATCAGCTCCTTAAATCCATCTCCATTCAGGTCTGTAATATGTAGAGATTCCCACCAACCAATATTGTTTTCAATGCCGAAGTCTTTTGTGGCGTTAATATATTTACCATTTTTCCATTTAAATATTGTAGGAGACATCCATTCGCCAACAAGTACAAGCTCGCTAATTTTG
>CALFYH010000042.1 GCA_937952155.1 uncultured Saprospiraceae bacterium | reverse complement strand
ACAACTACTTATAATGTAACGGTAACGGATGGTAATGGCTGCCAAGCATCAACAAGTGTAACGGTAACTGTACATCCATTGCCAACGCCAAGTATCAGTGGAGATACAGAAATCTGTACGGGTATAACAACGAGATTAACAGCGAGTGGAGGAACAGGCTATCTGTGGAGTACTGGAGCAACAAGTTACTGGATAGATGTGAATCCAACATCGACGACAACATATAATGTAACGGTAACGGATGGTAGTGGTTGCCAAGCATCAACAAGTGTGACTGTTACAGTACATCCATTGCCAACAGCAAGTATCAACGGCGACACAGAAATTTGTACTGGATCGAGCACGACGCTGACAGCTACAGGCGGAACGACATATAATTGGAGTAATGGTTCGACAGAGGCAAGCATCACAGTAAGCCCAACGGCGACAACTACTTATAATGTAACGGTAACGGATGGTAATGGCTGCCAAGCATCAACAAATGTAACAGTTACCGTACATCCATTGCCTGTGGTTAGTATTAGTGGGGAAAATAAGATTTGTTCAAGCAGCACTGCGTCTTTGACTGCAACAGGAGGAGGAAGTTATCTATGGAGTAATGGTTCGACCACTGCTTACATTTCGGTATCTCCTACTGCAAATACTACTTACACTGTTACCGTAACAAATAGCAACACTTGTACAAACACGGCTAGTCATACAATCATGGTAAAACCAAAACCTGAAGTGATTTTATCGGGACCTGACAGACTTTGTAGTGGTGACAAAACATTTATTGTAGTAAACGGTCTCTCTGACAATGAATGTCCTGGGTCGTGTAAGGTAGATCAGCCAGAAGTTTTAGCTTATTGGGATTTGGAAGCTTGTCATTCAGTTATGGCATTAGGCACACATATGGATTATTCTGAGTTTGTTCCAGTAGTTAATAATTATAATTGCACACAAGTTACAGCGGGTAATGTACATAGACTTAACCAAAACAAACATTCATGCACGCCTGGCTTCGATGGGAATGTAGGTATGTGTATTGGTGCACAAATTACTTGCAATCCTTCAAAATTGGATTATACAAAGGCATTAAGATTTGAAGTAACGTTGACTCCAAGTCAAAACGGACAAATAAAGGGATTATCTTTTTATGAACAATCTCCATTGAATTTCCAATTTATTGACGGAATAGGTGGACTGAATGATTTTGCAACTAAATATCTGATAAGAATTAGCAAAAATGGTAATATAATCTATTATGTAGATGAAATTGCAACTAATAGGACTTGGGGCAAAGAAGAGTTTGACTTTAGCAATAATCCATTATTTAGTTCAAGTACAGTAGGCACATATCTATTTGAATTGATTCCATATTGTAACATAAATAATGGTGGTAGAGAGTCAATTTGGGATATTGATGATATTAAGGTTTTCGGTGGTTGTTGCGCAGGAAACACAGAACAAATGACTTATACTTGGTCAAATGGACAATCTGGTTCTTCTATTATGGTGACACCAAGTGCAACAACGTCTTATTCTGTAACTGTTACAGACTGTTGTGGTTGTTCAAATATTGCGCAACATACAGTGCGTGTTTCTACAATCAAGGCTGATCTTGGACCTGATAGAATGATAAATTTAGGACAATCACTGACATTGACACCTACTATTATTGGTGAAGGTATTTGTGACCCTACAGACCCATCAGCAAATCAAATAAAATATTTGTGGAATATTGGGGAGACAACTTCTTCTATTGTGGTGACTCCTACGGCTTCTGATTTTTATAGAGTTACGGTTACTGATTGCTTTGAATGTGTGGATACTGAAAGTATCACAGTCCATATCAATATGAACTCACCAATCACAGTTTTCCCTAATCCATCAGTTGGGGTAATAAATATAGTGTCTCAAACCGACTTAGATCCAGAGACTTCTTTGAAGTTATTGGCTATAAATGGTATGCAGGTGATGATCAATGATATTGAAATAATCAAGCATAATCCTAGGCATATATCAGGGAATATTTCACAGGATATTCCTAATGGAATTTATATCTTAGAAGTACAAAATGGTGACCAAACTGTTAGACAAAAAGTTATAATTCACAATAAGTAATCGGTTTTTGAATAATAAAAAAGGAGTTCTTAGTTAAGGACTCCTTTTTTATTTATGGTTAATTGTGGTTGTTTCTGACAAATTTTTACAATTGACTATTTTCCATTCTTTCTCTTTCCATTCGTTGCCTTTCGGCTTCTAAGTATTCATAATATCGTTGTATTTTGGTTTTCTCAAAAGTATCTCTGGGAAGAAAATATGCTTTAGCGGAAACTTCGCCAGCCCATGAAGGTGCTTGAAGAAATGCTTTTTCATCATCTTCAATCACATTCCTGAAAATAAAAGCAGCAATCATACCTACCAAAAATCCAAATAGATGGCTTTCCCAAGATATATTTTTTTCTACATTTGGAAATAGGCTTTCTACACTACCAGCGTATAATACCAACACGATTAATGAGAGAATAGTAGTTTTTATATTTTTTCTAAATATACCGATAAAAAAAATAAATCCTATCAAACCATACACTAGCCCACTAGCTCCTATGTGGTATGATGGCCTAGCAAAAAGCCAAATGCAAAGTCCTCCGCCAATAATAATCATAGTAATAACTTGCAATGCTACTTTTCTATAAAATAACACCAAAATAGAAGTTAAAGTAATGATCGGAATTGAATTGGATGCAAGATGTCCCCATGTAGCGTGTATAAATGGTGCAGTGAATATTCCAGGTAAACTCGAAAGTTCTCTTGGATAAATACCCAATACGCTTAGACCAAGATGCAGAAAAGTATCAGCAGTTTCTATTACCCAAAGAGACAAAAGCAGTAGAATCGGATAACGAATTTTATATATAAATATTTTAATCTCTTTGTTCATTCAGTATGGTTTATACAAACTTCCTTTTGACAAGCTTGATAAAAGTGGCCGCTTTTTTGACCTTAGCCTCACTTGTCCAGCCGAAGTCAATAATTACATTTTCTAGCAGGTATTGTTTTGCTTCTGTAAAGTTTTGACAATTGTTTAACTTTTCAAGAGTAGTTATAAATTGCTGTTGATTGTTTCCAAATAATTCTTGCTGAGTAAATATTTTTTCATTAATACCCATCGATTTTGTCAAATCCTTAATAGGCGATAATGACAATTTGTCTGATAAATCAGAGATGCGCTCTTCAGCAAATAGTTCATCCATGATTTCTTGGCTTATAGCGTCTTTACCTACCTTTTTTGTGTTTATAACTTCTATTGGTTTTTCTATTACAATTGGTTTTTCTATAACTTTTTCAGGTTCGATATGTTGAATTTCAATTGGTGCTTTTTGTACTTCTGCAACTACTTTAGGAACTGATGTTTCGACCACTATTTCCTTTTCAATATGGATAACACTTGGTGTAACTGGTTGAATTAGTTCTACTTGTGGTCTATCAGTAATATGATTTACTACAGGCTTGCTTTCTCGTCTTGTTGGTTCTGAAACTTTGTGTTCAAGCGCTATTTCATATAAGTCCCTGATATAACTAAGCAATAAATCATGTTCCAATGCTGTAAGGTCATTATCGTCATTCGCATTTTCAGCTAAAGAAGAAATTTTATGTAGTTTTCTATTGAAATTTTTGATATCCATCTATATTGAAACTTAAATTATATAAAACAATTATTTAATATGTTGCAATTTTTATACCAAATAAATCGTTTGGCTTAAGATTGTACAAATATTTAATATTTAACGCTTATTATTGTGTATTCATTACAAAATGATGTGAGAAGTTGGTAATTATTTTTTTCTTTGTGGAAAAATCAGACGTATGTTTTTAGAGCCAAGTTATAGAGGTCAACGAAGTGGTTGGATCGAAGTGATCTGCGGCTCGATGTTTTCTGGCAAGACGGAGGAGCTCATCCGTCGGCTCAAGAGAGCCAAAATTGCAAATCAGAAAGTTCAGATATTTAAGCCATCGAAAGATACAAGATATGATATCATCAAAGTTGTATCTCATGATGAAAATGCGGTGGACTCACTTCCTATAAGTCAAAGTGAAGAGATATTTAATCATATTTCTGATGTAAATGTAGTAGGCATTGATGAAGCCCAGTTTTTTGATGAAAACTTGCCTTTGGTCTGCCAAAAGCTTGCAATTGATGGAGTCAGAGTGATAATAGCTGGTCTGGATATGGACTTTAAAGGACGACCATTTGGGCCTATTCCGAATTTATTGGC
This sequence comes from uncultured Saprospiraceae bacterium, assembly GCA_937952155.1. GTDB lineage: Bacteria > Bacteroidota > Bacteroidia > Chitinophagales > Saprospiraceae > OLB9. The sequence continues at coordinate 20,021 of CALFYH010000042.1, read as the reverse complement.
TGTTGCCGAATACATCACAAAAGTGCATGCGATTTGTCCTCATTGTGGCAACTTGGCTACTCATTCTTACAGACTTAGTCAAGAACAAGAAACGGTGCTTTTGGGTGAGAAGGATTTGTATGAACCGCGTTGTAGGGTTTGTTACGAAATGGGAAATATTTTGGATCTAAGATTGCCCTAAATGAAAGTACTAAAATTTATTACTATTGCTTTTTCATTTATTACCATTGCTTTTCTATTTGTAAATGGCACAGACAGTTATCTTCATGACCTTAAGCATGAATGTACCATCGAAAACACCGCAATACAAGGTGGTGAAAAAGTGGTTTATAAAGCATATTACAATTGGGAATTTGTTTGGGTGCCTGCTGGAGAAGCCGAATTTTATATTAAGGAAAACAAAGACACCTATGAAGTGACTGTCACAGGTAAGACTTACAAAGGTTACGATGCATTTTTTCGTGTCCGAGATTACTTCCACAGTACGATAGATAAAAAGACGATGTATCCGATAAATTTTGTTAGAATCGTAGAAGAAGGCAACTATAGAAAATTTGATAGCCTTGTATTCAACCATAATAATCTTTCGGCGATCAGCTTTAATGGGAAAAGTCGCAAAACTGCTAAGATGAAATATATAACTATACATCAATGTACGCATGACTTGCTATCGGTGCTTTATTTTATGCGCAATATCAATATCTCCAAACATAAGCCAGGCGATCTGATACCTACGAGAATATTGTTTGATGAGACGATTTATCCTATCAAGGTAAGATATGAAGGCAAATACAATGATTTCGAAATCAAAGATTTAGGCATAACAAATACGATAAAAGTTATTCCTGATTTGGTTACTGGTAATGTGTTTAAAGATGGAAATCGCATGCATGTGTGGGTCTCAAATGATGGAAATAAATTGCCGTTACTTATCGAATCACCACTATCTGTAGGCAGTGCCAAAGCAGTTTTAAAATCTTATTCGGGGCTTCGACATCCATTTGTACTTAAGCGTAATTGAGTGAATTTGGGATTTTTGTGATAATATTAATTGAGATTTTAGGGTTTGTCAGTTTTGGACATCATACAATTACAGCATTTTTAAGCTTGAAAAAAATGTACCTTTGGGTCTTGTAAAATTTCTCATGAAAGCAAAAAAATCATTTGGTCAGCATTTTCTTATAAATGAAGGTATGTCAGCAGACATTGCATCAAGCCTTCAAATGACTGGCGATATAAAAAATGTGTTGGAAATAGGTCCTGGAAAAGGCGTATTGACCAAATATCTGGCTAAACAAGATACCAATTTCAAGGTTGTGGAGGCTGATCAGGACATGGTAGCATATCTCATAGATCATAAAGTACTCCAACAGGATCAAATCATATTTTTGGACTTCTTAAAGCTCAATTTGTTAAAAGTTTTTGACGGTCAGCCATTTTGTTTGATTGGCAATTATCCATACAATATCTCGTCTCAAATACTGATCAAGATGGTAAATCATGCTGAAATGGTGCCCGAAATGGTTGGTATGTTTCAGAAAGAAGTAGCTGATAGAGTAGTAGCACAACCAGGTTCGAAAACATATGGTGTCATCAGTGTTTTGGTTCAGGCCCATTATGACGGTGAGACCATTATAGATGTGCCACCTACATCATTTAGTCCACCACCGAAGGTAAATTCGAGTGTAATCAGACTGGTACGTAAAGAAAATTATGAATTGCCATGTGATGAGCGACTTTTCAGGAATGTAGTAAAAACTGCATTCGGGCAACGGCGAAAAATGCTGAGAAATACCTTAAAAAACCTTTTTTCTGACGAGTCTTTGATGGATGACCAATATTTTACACAAAGGCCTGAACAACTAAGTGTAAAGGAATTTGTTGATATAACTTTAAAAATATCCAAATTAAATAACAATAAATCATAAAATATGAGTCTCGAAGCAAAAATTGCCAATGACCTGAAAGAGGCCATGAAAAGCAAAGATCAAGCCGCACTCAGATCAGTCAGGGCCATCAAGGCAGCCATTCTTTTATTCAAGACAGATGGTAGTGGCAATGAACTTAATGAAGATAGCGAAATTAAACTACTTCAAAAATTGGTGAAATCACGGCAGGATTCCTTAGATATCTATGTCAAACAAGGTAGAGAAGATCTGGCAGTAACTGAAAGAGAAGAAATCGCCATCATTCAAAAATATCTTCCTGCGCAGTTATCTCCTGAAGAATTAAAGGCGACACTACAATCTATCATAACAGAAACTGGTGCTACTTCTGGAAAAGATATGGGAAAAGTCATCGGTCTCGCCAATCAAAGACTAGCTGGTAAAGCTGAAGGCAAAGTGATAGCTAGCATGGTAAAGGAATTGTTGGGTTGATGTGAATGAATGTTTGCTAATCAACGTTTAATAAAAATCAAAAAAGCCAGAAATATCTCTGGCTTTTTTAATTTTAGGATTTGAATAGTCCTGAAATAAGTTGGGTCGATATTCATGCCCAACTTTATTTGCTTATTTGCATGTCTTATTACCACAACTTGCACAATCCATCTCTAGTCTTAGCGTGACGCCAGCATATGGACTACCTAAGTTGACCTTTTCTTTAAATGCTAATGAACCAGCAAGTCTCCATTCGGCTGGATAGTTAGTAATATATCCGCCATTTGCGATTATGCTAAATCTTTTGTCATCTACGTTAAAACCTATTCCTAAGTCTATTCCTATATCGCCTGAAAACACAAAATTGTCAATGCTATAATTTTCTACCGTACTGGTCAATACAGATGAAATAGAGCTTGAAGTTACGCCTTTAGCAATATTCAATTTATAATATCCTCCACCTAGTTCTACATAAGGTGTTAGTATGAAGTTTGAATTTTTAAACACATTCCATCTGATATCTTCCTTCACACCAAATCCAGTAACTGAAGCATAATTATTGTTAGTCAAGCTACCCAATTGCTGGAAGTAGAATATTTTTGGTAAATTGTAAAGTCTTACCTGATATTCGAAAGCTTCCTGATCCATTATAAATCCGTTATTAGCCAGAATAGTTCGGGTATTTCCCAATGTATTGAAATAATATTTTCCACCTACCGAGATAAGATTGCAATAGCAAGACGCACAACAGCTTTTGGTCGAGTCAACCATCATGATTTTTTCGTCAGCGATGATGGTAGCAGTTTGTTGTGCATGCATTGAGATTGCAAAATTTCCCATTAATAACAAAATAAAAAATAACTGTTTCATTGTAAAAAATTTAGTAATTAATAAATATCAAAATGTTAAACTTTATTGATCAAAACAACCTTGTAACATGGCCAATGTAATCAGATAAGTAGGCTTTACGCCATCGAGACCTAAGCTACCAGATGCAAGCGTACTTCCCGTTTCGAGCGGATTGTCTGATGCATAATAAGCATATCTAAGCTTTACGTCTTTTCTGATATTATTTCTGATTTTTGATGCGGCTTGTATCGCCTTTTGGTAATGTGCACCTTCCATTTCTAGACCTATTGCCTTCCATGAAGATTTTAGAAAATACGTTAAGATGTCTTTGTTTTGCAATGAGGTGCCTAAGACACTAATCATTGTACCTTCATAGACACCCAATCCACTATCAGCAAAATGATTTTTGTTCAACTCATTTTCAAAAGGGTAATTGTCCGCTGTACCTTCAAAAACATGGGATGTCGGTATCATTATGTCACCTTTATCGCCTTCGAGAATGCCTGCCTTACCCATGATATTGATAGAAGAGATATTCATCAAGTGCCTTTCACCATTTAATACATAAGGCTTGAGTAGTTCGTCCATCGTTTCATAAGCCTGCTCTCCGAATGCATAGTCCATTACAATAATGACCGGCATATTTTTTTCTTGTTTTTTAATATTCAGCTCTGTTGGTAGATTTTTTATATCCAATTTTGATGTATCAAAAATCTGAACACCAATATTTGTTCCACTTGTATCTGAAATTTCAAACATGCCATTGCCCAAAGCAAATTTGTGAACAGTTTTGCGCATTTCGCCATTTTCGCTCATACTAAGGATCTCAGCAAACTGCTCAAGATTCTCATATTTTACCTTTTTTGCCAGTGAATGTCGGGCATAAAAGCAATTCATCACACTATGCAGATTGGCAGAAATGATATGAATAGGTTTATCAAAAAGTTGGTTGTCCCACAATGTTTTTTTGATGCTGTTGGCCCATTTTTCGCCATAAATGTGGTGGCCGAGACTTTCTCTCAATGCAGGGCTAAAAGTAATCTCTCTATCTACTTGGGTCAAGAACTCATCCATACTGAGCCTTCCCAACCAATAAGTGATTTCAAAAAGATTATTGACTTCGGATGATTTTTCAAATCGTTGGTAAATGGCTTCTATTTCGTCAAAAGTACGTCCGAGGATGGTATTGAGATAGGTAAATCCTACTTCACGATTGATCTCATTGCCCAGATTTATTTCATTTACGAGTTCTTCTAGCATAAGCCAAGATCTGTTTTTTCGACCTTTGGCATCCATACTATTTCGTCTTATTTTTTCTGCTTCGATATACATAAAAGTAAGGTGCGTAAGTATGTCGTAGATATCGCTGCCGCCTCTTGTCATTTCGATAAACATCTGTTCTTCATCTACACGGTAACAGTCTCGTTTTCTCCTTGGAGGTACATGTTTTTCGAAGTGTGAATGGTCATAACCTTCGCGAGAAATGAGTTTTATATATCGGCACTGCTCGATGCCTTTGGGAAGACGCTGGAAAATATATAACAAACCATCGAGCTCTACTCTCTCGTCATCTGCTATTGTCCCATAAATTTCAGGCTTGAGCGATAACATGGCTTGAATCATAGTCTCTCCAGACACACCTAGTGGTTTGTAAGCACCACGCAGGATGAGATGTCTCATAGAAATATAAAGCCTTTGAATGGCGGAACGTGAAATTTGAGCTTGAGTGCGGGAAGCTTGTTGTGATTCACTCATGTGTTAGGATTATTTATTTTAGGAAATGCAAAGATGCCACCAAAAAGATTAAACAAAGATATTTTTGGGTAAAATTATCAAAATTCAGGCCTGATCTGAGTCAAATTATAGAATAATTATGTAATTTTTAAAAATTAGGTAAAATGGTGAATTAAAATCCAAACCAAAGGATTATGAATTTAATAAGTGTTATTTTAGCGAAATTTCGATATTTTAAATTAATATTGTCGCCAAAACAATTGACTATTTATTCTGATAGTCATCACCATCAATAATTTGACTTTATGTCACCATATGTACTTTTTGGATTTGTCTTTGGCTATTTTTTATTATTGCTAGCAGTAGCATGGTACACTTCAAAAAATTCGGACAACGATTCCTTTTTTATAGGAAATAAAAATAGTAACTGGAAGCTAGTAGCTTTTGGCATGATCGGTACATCGTTGAGTGGTGTCACCTTTGTCAGTGTACCTGGAACAGTAGGCGCCAATGCATTTGGGTATTATCAGGTAGTTATAGGGTATTTTCTTGGATATTTTGCCATAGCATACATCCTATTACCATTATATTATCGGATGAATCTGACATCGATCTATCGTTTTCTCGAAGAAAGATTCGGACCTGTATCCTATAGAACTGGTGCTTTGTTTTTTATCATGTCTAGGACACTTGGCGCCACAGCTCGGATGTATCTGGTGATAAATATACTTCAGATCTTTATTTTGGATGCCATGGGTGTACCTTTCGGTGTGACCGCATTTGTGATGCTTCTGCTTATCCTTTTATACACATTTGAAGGTGGCGTGAAGACGATCGTATATACTGATACGCTTCAGACGACGTTCATGTTGGGTGGACTGATTGTCTGTATTATTGCACTGCTCGGTAAGATGGACATCGGATTGATAGATGCTTTCAGTACATTGCAATCAGCAGATATGACCCGCATTTTCAATACTGATATCCAATCATCAGGCTTCTTTCTCAAGCAAATACTCGGTGGAGCCTTCATTACCATAGCCATGACCGGTCTTGACCAGGAAATGATGCAAAAAAACATTTCTGTAAAGACGCTAGAAGGATCCCAAAAAAATGTACTGACACTAGCCACGGTTTTATTGATCGTCAATTTATTATTTCTATTTTTAGGTGGTTTGTTGTCCTTGTATGCGACACAGCAGGGTTTGGACGTAAAAGGCGATGATCTTTTTCCTACCATAGCACTTAGCGGCACCTTGTCGGCAGCGATTGGCGTCATTTTTATTATTGGGCTGATTTCTGCGCTTTTCCCGAGTGCTGATGGAGCATTGACTGCAATGACATCATCGTTTTGTATAGACATCCTAGGTATGCAAAAAGATACGCTTACTTCTGATAAAGATAAAAAACGTACCCGACTTATGGTACATCTTGGTTTTGCGGTTTTGTTTTTTTGTTGTGTGGTGATGTTCAAGTGGATCAATGACAAATCCATCATCGATGTGATATTAAAACTAGCAGGATACACTTATGGGCCTTTACTAGGTATGTTTGCTTTCGGAATATTTACCCATAGAGTTCCTAAAGACAAATGGGTACTCTGGGTTTGTTTACTGTCTCCAATTTTTATTTTTGGCTTGGATTTTATCAATAATGCTGAATGGTTTGCAAAAAAACTGGCTTTAAGCGAATCGACATCTACTTCATTGATTCAACTATCGGATTCTATATTCTCAGGTTTCAAAATAGGGATTGAAATGTTGATTTTGAATGGCTTAGTTACTTTTATGGGTTTGTGGATGATATCAAAAAAACAAAAGTAATGGAGCGAATCACCGAATCTCCTTCACTATATAGGCACTTGGAGCAAAAATCTACTTTGGAGTTGCTCACAGAAATCAATACGGAGGATCAAAAAGTGGCTATTGCAGTTACAAATGCCATTCCACAAATAGAACCATTGGTAGATGCAGTAGTGGACAAGATGCGCCTAGGTGGCCGACTTTTTTACATAGGTGCAGGCACAAGCGGACGTTTGGGTGTATTGGATGCTTCGGAGTGTCCGCCTACTTTTGGCGTTCCCAAAGATATGGTGGTCGGACTGATAGCAGGTGGTGATAAAGCACTTAGAAATCCAGTAGAAAATGCCGAGGATGATATCAATCAAGCTTGGATAGATTTATCAGCATATAGTATAGATGCAGGCGATGTTTTGATAGGTATAGCAGCTTCAGGTACAACACCTTATGTGATCAATGGCTTGCGCAAGGCCACTGAACATGGGATCATAACAGGAAGTATATCTTGCAATCCGAATGCACCCGTTTCATCTGTAGCAAAGTATCCGATCGAAGTGGTAGTAGGCCCAGAATACGTGACTGGTAGTACGCGTATGAAATCAGGTACTGCGCAAAAACTCATTTTGAATATGATTTCTACCAGTGTGATGATCAAATTGGGCAGAGTGTTGGACAATCGTATGGTAGATATGCAGCTCAGCAACGAAAAACTAGTAGATCGGGGCACAAAAATGGTTGTCGAAAAAACGGGAATTTCTTATCAAGCTGCCAAAGACTTGCTTATAAAATCTGGTTCTGTCAGATCGGCCATTGCAACATTTAATTTACAAAACAATCAATCAAAATAATATGAAATACCCATTAGTAGTAATTTTAATTATGACCACTTGCACACTTTTTGCACAAGGATCGAACGTCAATATGATGGCCGTCAGCAATGGTATCGGTATCGGAGCTGCTATTGCTGTTGTAGCATCTTGGTCCAGAAACAAATCTGTACTTTGGGCTATATTTCACGGCGTTTTAGGCTGGATTTATGTCGTATATTATGTGATAACAAGATCATCAGATAGGGATTAAATTCCTTATTCGACTTGCTCGTCCAGATATGATTTTATTTCTTGTATTGAAGGATTGACCATTAAGATTCTTCCATCAGGGCTGATGAAGTATTTGGTAGGTATCTCTTTTACACCATAAAGGGTAGCGATCGGACTTTTGAAACGTTCGAACTCACCGATTTGATATTTCCACGATAAACCATCGGATTGAATGGCTTTTTCCCAGCTTTCTCTTTTGGTTTCTATGGCGATGCTGACGATCTCAAATCCACCTGCTGCTTTAAAGGTCATATTTCGAGTTTCGTTGTATAATGCGACCAATGGCGGATTTTCTCTCCTGCAAGGTCCGCACCATGATCCCCAAAAGTCTAACAAAACATATTTTCCCTTTAGATCTTGAAGGTGGAAAGCGCTACCATCTTTGAGTGTTGCAGAGAATTCGCTTGCTATCTCGCCACTATCATATTTGGGTTGCTTATAGAAAAACCAGCCTATATAACCAGCTACGATCAGTACTAGAAGAATGTTGAGCACTTTATTAATTAATTTCCAGTTCATAAATGGATTAGTTGGATCAAGGCATAACAATTTTTTTGGCTATCTGTTTTGATTTTAATGGGTTATAACATACTTTTTCTATTGTTTAAACTACATATTAATGTAAAATAATTTTACAAAAAATGGAAAAAAAATTCCAAAATGTGGAAATTATGTATTCTGAATGAAATATATATATCTGTATATCAATAGATTGTGAATTGGCACTATTTTAGAATTTGCTTTGACAAATGATTTATATGACATACGGCATAGAACAGCTGATGGCACTTATTCAAGGCGAAACTAAAATTTCAAAAACCCTTTTATACATCACCAATCCTGATGGTAGTCCCAGATGGATATGGCCTTCGGATATGAATGCGCCCGAATTCCTAAAATTTTATAATATAGGTTCCACAAAGGCACACATTTATGCTACGCTAATCAGATTAGTTTTTTTGCTACGTATCCAATCATTCATTTTTAAAAAGGTAATAATTTCTATCCCAACATCACTAGGAGACCAATGGGTTTTATTTACTGGAACTCCAGGCGTCAACCGAAAAATGGTCATCTTAAAAAATGGTACAATCATCAAAATTCCCATAGGTGTAAATGCGATTTTAAGCTTAGAAAATGAAAAAAATACTTTGTTGGATCTGTCCAATTTCTCTTTTACTTCTTTTAGTCATCCCAAAAATATAGAAGTAAAAGGATTTGAATTTTGTCAGTCAGCCTTTGATAAAGAACAACATAGAGCTGCCCAATTGACAAAAATACATCTATCGGCATTGGGTGAAATTTTTCACACTTCCAGTGCAAAAATGCCTTTGATTCAAAGCAATGCATTTAATCAGAGTGTGACATTGCTACAAAACTTGGAAAATGATCCTAAAATGCCATTTGGATTATATGGTAAATTGTTTCTCCTGAAAAACGAAATTCAAACCAATAAACTTACTGAATTTGGATTTGCACACGGAGATTTTACACCATGGAATATATTTGCTAACAATCAAAACTTATTTATATACGATTGGGAAGCAGCGCAAGATCTTATGCCAAAAGGATTTGATGCTTTTCACTATATCATCCAGCAGAGTATCATGGTAGAAAAGCATCCATGGAATCTTATCGACCAAAGCCTTACTAGAATCTTGGTTGATGAGAATCATCTGTTCGATTCAAAAAAAGAGATGCAACGATATTTAAAATTATACTTGTTGTTGCAAATCGCAAGATCCATGACAAATTATGTGGCCCAAGAACAATGGCATCCACAAATATATTGGATGATAGATACTTGGAATGCTGCTTTGGATACTTTGACGGGTACGACTTCGCATCGACAAGCATTTATAAATTCACTCTTTGACCACTTGTATCCTATGGAATATGCTGGTCTAAAAGTCGGTGATAATCACCCGAGTTTTTGGTCTGAAGAATCAGATATTGACATCCTGACAAAAAAGAAAAATTTCATTCGCATAACCCAATTTTGCAAAAACTCACGATTGACCTCTGATGTAGTAATCACGTCCAAGTCCTTTATTAAAAATGTAGCTATTTATTTCCATGATGGCAGTTTTTTAAGTCTTGACATGATTCATCAGCTCAAAAGAAAGAAGTATATCTTTCTAAATGCTGATAAACTATTGAAGCGGTCGATGGTGAATCCTTATGGCATAAAAATACTGTGTCCATTGGATGATGCTCGATATGTTGCTTGGTTTTATGCGTTAAACAATAGTAAGATTCCAACTAAATATGAGGAATATAAAAAATATTTATTGGAGTCATTTAAGTTTGAAGATCAGGCATTGCTAGCGTTCCATCAAGGGAATGAATCGTCTCAAGCCATTCTCGAATCTCACATCAAAAATAAAAATGGAAATAGGGCATTCAGTGGTTTGAAAAACAAAATATTTTACTACTTAGACACTACCAAATCATTCTTTCAAAATAAGGGGATTGTCATCACTTTCAGTGGTGTTGATGGTGCTGGAAAATCAACAATTATAGAAAATATAAAATATAAAATAGAAAAAAACCTTCGTAAAGAAGTGATTGTAATCAGACATAGACCTTCAATCCTTCCTATCATAAGTGCATGGAAACACGGAAAGGAAAAGGCTGAAGCTATTTCTGTCAGTAAATTGCCTAGAACAGGTAATAACAAAAGCAGCTTGTCTTCGATGCTACGATTTGGTTATTATTACATTGACTATATTTTGGGTCAATTTTATGTATATATTAGATATGTTAAACGAGGTAATGTAGTACTCTACGATAGATATTATTTTGATTTTATCAATGACGGAAAGAGGTCAAACATTCAACTTCCATCAACAATAGTAAAATTTGGTTACCATTTTTTGCTAAAACCTGATCTGAATTTTTTCCTTTATGCAGATACACATACCATTCTTTCGCGTAAGCAAGAATTGAATAAAGAGACCATTGAAACATTGACTACAAATTATAGAGATCTTTTTGATGATTTCGAAAATAAATATAAAGCCAGTTCTTATAAATCTATAAACAACGAAGAATTACAGGATACCATTTCTTACATTTTTGAGGATATAAAATCAAAAATTAAACGCGCATGAAAAATATCCTAATTCATTTTGTTCGTAAACGCAATCCAAATTTTACAATCGATGATTCGTTAAGTACTTGGTTTATTTTAGAATTTGTAATGTCCCTTGGTTTAAAGGTTTTGAGAGGCAGTACTATGTTGTTTTTTGGAAAAAATCCAAAAGGAATGATATTGTCATCTGGTGTGACAATGACTAATATGTCAAATATAAGATGGGGAAAATTTACCAAAATAGGCAAAAATGTAAAACTCAGTGGCCTTGGAAAAGAAGGTATTACACTAGGAGATAATGTAAGTATAGGAGATTATAGTCAAGTCATTGTAGCTACTACATTGCAAGACATCGGACTCGGTATCAAGATAGGAAATAACGTAGGCATGGGAGAATTTGGGTATTTGGGTGGCGCTGGCGGATTGTCTATTGGAGATGATTGTATTATAGGACAGTATTTTAGCTGCCATCCAGAAAATCATAATTTTAGCGATGCAAACCAACTTATAAGACATCAAGGCGTACACCGCAAAGGCATCGAGATCGGAAAAAATTGTTGGATAGGAAGCAAAGTTACAATCCTAGATGGTGTGACAATAGGTGATGGTTGTGTGGTAGCAGCAGGTGCAGTTGTTCATCAGTCATTCCCATCAAATGTTGTTATCGGTGGCGTACCTGCCAAAGTTCTGGGACAAAGATTTGCGTCTTAAATTTTATTAAAAACCTAATTAATCATAATATGAAAACAATCTTAGCCACCACATACGCAGTCAATCCTTACAAGGGATCAGAAGATGGTATGGGATGGAATTATGTTCTTCAGATAGCAAAAAACAATAAGGTCATAGCCATCACACGAGAAAACAATCAATACGCTATCGAAAAATACATGGATAAGCACCCGAATGTACTTTATAAAAATATAACCTTTCTTTACTTTGACCTTCCATATTGGATGCGCTGGTGGAAAAAAGGTGGCCGCGGCGCTATGTTGTATTACTGGATGTGGCAAAAAGGCGTGATAGGATTTGTTAATAAGCAAAATTTGACGTTTGATATTGCCCATAATCTCAATTTTCACAATGATTGGACACCAAGTTATTTGTGGAAATTGGGCAAACCATTTGTCTGGGGACCAGTTGGTCATCATCCTTTGATTCCAAAACAATATTTGCAAAAATATTCGATCAAGTATTTATTGAAGGACAGATTTACCTGGTTGGTGAAAAACTATTTTTGGAAATATTCATCAGCATTGGAAAATACAGCTAAAAATGCTGATTTCGTTTGGTGTATGAATGCATCGGTACCAGAAAAACTTCATTTAAAGCCCACTCAATATGAAATTATTCCATCCGTTGCATCACAAGATTTTGGTTTTTTACCCTATGCGCATTCAAATAAATTCACATTCATCTCTGTTGGTCGTTTGGTGCCATTGAAAGGATTTGATCTTACATTACAAGCTTTTGCAGCCTTTTATCATAACTTGAGTGAGATCGAAAAGGCTAATACTGAGCTACTTATCGTCGGTAGTGGACCAGAAGAAAAAAGATTGATAAAGATGGCTTCTGACCTTAATATCAAGGAAAATGTGCAATTCATCCTTTGGATGGAAAGAGCGGATCTTATGAAAATATTCAAGCAAGCACAAGTATTTCTATTTCCTTCACACGAAGGTGCAGGCATGGTCGTTCCTGAGGCATTATCCTTCGGATTACCCGTGGTTTGTTTGGACAATTGTGGTCCTGGTAGTTTTATTACAGATCGTTGTGGTATCAAGATTTCAGAAGATGGTTATGAAAATACAGTAGATAATTTGGCAAAAGCCATCAACCATTTATACAAGGACAAAACTCTATACGCCAATATGCGCCATGAATCCAGGGTACAATTCGAAAAGGTATTTCATTGGGATAGACGTGGCGAGCAATTAGCCAAAATTTATGAATCTTTATAAATAATAACTATGAAAATATACGCATTTCACTTATTAAACGATTACAGTGGTAGTCCAAAAGTATTGCGACAATTGGCTAAAGGATGGATCCAAAATGGCATAGAATGCCATATCGTGACATGTGGTGGCAGAGAAGGCTTTTTGTCTGAAATCGAAGGCGCATCGTATCATCATTACTGGTACAAATTCGCCCAAAATCCGGTACTGAGGTTGTTTTTTCTTATGTTCAGCCAGTTATCATTGATTATAAAAATGATTGCTCTAATCAAAAAAGATGACGTTGTATATGTCAATACGGTATTGCCATTTGGTGCAGGAATATTGGGAAAGATAATAGGATGTAAGGTCATTTATCACATACATGAGACGAGTATAAAACCTAGGATATTGAAAAAATTTCTTTTTGGCATAGCTGATTTTACGGCTACTGAAGTTATTTATGTGTCTCACTACCTTGTTGATCAAGATGTTATGAAAAAACCTGGTCATGTTGTTTATAATGCCTTGGAATCATCTTTTTTGAAGACCGCAGTTGCAAATAGAAAAACCTTGCCTGATTATAAAAATGTACTAATGATTTGTTCTTTAAAGGCTTACAAAGGTGTGAATGAATTTGTACAATTGGCAAAAAAACATGCTGAATACAATTTTCGACTTGTGGTCAATGCTTCAGTAAGCGATATAAATCAATATTTTTTGGGTCAAAATCTACCAGCTAATATTACGATTTTCCCTACACAAAAAGATGTACATCAACAATACCAATGGGCTGATGTGGTACTCAATTTGTCCAGACCGGATGCTTGGGTAGAGACATTCGGACTTACTGTGATCGAAGCGATGGCTTATGGTATTCCTGTAATCGTGCCACCTGTAGGCGGTATTGCTGAACTAGTAGAAAACGGCATTAATGGATATAAGGCCGACAGTAGAAATGTCAATCATGTATCACATCTGTTAAAAGAAATACTAGTTGAAAAGGCGCTTTACAATTATATGCGACTACAAGCGATAAAATTGGTAAAAAAGTTTGACGAAGACTGCTTTTTGAAGCAGAGCATGGATGTGCTGAACCTGAATTAGTTAGAAGATTGACAAAATTTTTTAAGATTTTTCTCTTGGAAATTTTTTCCAAAATGTGGAAAAATTAATTTCGTTAAAGAATATAAACAATTGATAATCAATAAAATGTAATTTGGCATAATTATGAATCTATACTGTGAAAATGTTCTAAATGTCTTCCAAAAAACAAAAAATAGCCATCATTGGCACGGTAGGCCTTCCAGCCAAATACGGCGGTTTCGAAACACTTGCTGAACATCTTGCAGATCATATGAGTGATGATTATGATCTTACCGTCTATTGTTCATCAAAAAAATATAAAAAGTCAGAGCGACAAGCCAAATATAAAAATGCGAGATTGGTGTATATTCCTTTGGAAGCCAATGGAATACAGAGCATTCCGTACGATTCTTGGTCGATTATTCACGCCTTATTTTATGCTGATGTGCTCCTTATTTTGGGTGTTGCAGGTGCCTGGATTCTTCCTTTTGTCAAACTATTTACCAATAAAAAAATCATCATTTCTATCGATGGTATAGAATGGAAACGAGACAAATGGAGAAGACCAGCGAAATGGTATCTTTGGTGGGCTGAAAAAATGGCAGTCAAGTATTCGCATATCGACATTTCTGATAATGAATCTATACAGGATTACACTGCAGTTCGGTATGGTACACTAAGTAGGATTATAGAATATGGCGCTGACCATACCATGTTTGTACGCATCAATAACAGTTTGAAATCAAAATATCCTTTCATTGGCTTGCCCTATGCATTTAAAGTCTGTAGAATAGAACCAGAAAACAATGTGGACATGATACTTCGTGCCTTTGAAAAATTGCCTAAACATCGACTTGTTATCGTCGGCAACTGGAATAATAGTGTGTATGGAAGAAACTTAAAGGAAAAATATAGTGTCTTTGACCACATATATCTCTTGGATCCTATATATAATCAGGCAACATTGGATATGATAAGGGGCAATGCCTTCATTTACATTCATGGCCATACTGCTGGCGGGACAAATCCTTCATTAGTGGAAGCGATGTACTTGGGTTTGCCTATTTTTTCTTTTGGCGTATCTTACAATAGAACTACTACGGAAAACAAGGCTAAATATTTCAATAACGAAGCACAACTCATCCAACTTATAAATGAGACTGAAATAACTGAGGTCAATATCGTGGGTAGAAAGATGAAAGAGATAGCAAATCGCAGATATACATGGGAAGTAATATCGAACAAATACAAAGCACTAGTAACAGAAGTATTAGTCAGCAAAACCAAACCAGCAATAATACCTTCCGTCACCTTGCTTCCAAATGAGACATTACTAGAGCATCAAATTAATCACTTACATTTTCAAAAATTGTTTTTCGAAAAATAAAACATATACAATCATGTCTCACATGTTTATTTTATATTCATTAGGTATTGTAATATCATTTATTTTATCCTTGGTTTTAATGCCTGTATTTAGAAAGATTGCAATCAATATTGGATTAGTGGACAAGCCCGATCACCGCAAAAAACACCAGAACCACATTCCTTTGGTCGGAGGATTAGCTATAGGATTTACAATGTTAATGTTGATTTTTCTTTTGATAGGGATTGAGCATATTTCAGGTTCTGCTTTAAAGTTAATAGGTGGCAGTTATGTTTTATTGGTAATCGGAGCCATCGATGACAAATACGATGTCAAGGCATTGACCAAGCTCATCATACAATTGATTTGTGCCACCATCATTGCGATGGCAGGTTATAAACTTACATCTATGTATGGAATTTTGGGATTTTATGAGCTTCCGGTTTCTATGCAGTATTTGTTTTCTATAATATTGGTCACAGGCGTTATCAATGCTTTTAATCTTATGGATGGTATTGACGGTCTAGCAGGTGGCTTGATGTTGATCGGATTTCTGATTCTTGCCGCAATTAGTTATTACATTGGCCATGAGTTTTACACTTTGATAAGTTTGATAATTGTAGGTAGTCTTTTTGGATTTCTCAAATACAATTTATTTGGTGGCGAACGAAAGATTTTCATGGGAGATGCAGGATCGTTGTTTTTAAGTTTTTTGATGATTGGTATTGCGATTGATCTTATCAATATCTCAGCTACGCACTTGATTGGTTCTGAAATTATCTGGTTGTTACCTTTGATAATGGCGATTTTTGTCATTCCAGTAGTAGATTCGTTGCGGGTATATTTTGTTAGAATTAAAAAAGGAAATTCACCATTTAAGGCAGACAGAAGTCATATACATCATTTATTTTTGGAAATGGGATTCAGACATAGAAAGGTAACCTTTATCATAACAATGCTGAGTTTGTTTATTGTAATCTTGACATTTTTGCTCCATTTTATATTTTCAATTGACAGCATCTTCTTAGGTGTAGTTGTAGTATTGAGTATCATGTATTACATCCTCAATATCAATAAACAAGTAAATGAATGGCAAGAAAGAATCAAAAAAATGGAATCGCAGGGATTGTAAACGTATGGGTTTAATGTTCTATAAGAATTTACTGCTTCTCAATCTTATAGGTTTTTTCACCTATTTTCAAGAAGTAAAGTCCGTTTAAAAAAGGTGATAAATCCAACTCAGATCCAAATCCACTTTTCAGTTTTATACCGTTTATATCAAATAAGGTGTATAGTGCTTTGATTGGCCAATCTACCTTTGATGAGGTTGGATTTGGGAAAAGTATCAGATCGCTTGTAGATTTGACGTCACTATTGGCTGATGTCATTTCCATTATAGAAATATTGAAAACTAATGTAAGCCTTGCTGTATCTGTTTCATTTCTGATATATTCAAGTGCTTGTTTTATAGTGTATTTATCTCCAATTTTGCAAACATCAGGATATTGGCCTATTTTGACTGTAAAATTATTAATGTCAAGTTCGGAGTAAATATAGGAATTATTGCCCCAATTAGTGACTTTACCAATATTGTCAAACCAATGTCCAGGATAAAAAGCGGTCGAATTTGAATCTAAACTATTATCTGGATTTATGGCAAAATATTTGATATCGGTGCCCAAGTATTGTGCAATTTCCTCTTGTGGAAGTGCAAATCCCTTACTGATGGATGGTGTATTTAATTCAATAATATTGGGATTGTAATCAGACCTTGGTTCCATGATTACATCATATGTCAAATCAACATCCGAAAGTGGGCTAGTTGACTTTCCTAGTAAATTTGTATTTTCAAATTTCACCTGATAAGGCCATTGTTCATCATTGCTATTATCATCATCCCATGCATGTCTCCAATGGATTTGTGGTGCACCAGATACTACTAACCATAATTTTTCGCAATCATTTGGACAAACAAACTGTAGTGAAATGTCTGGATTAGTTCCATTATTATATTTTGCTGTACCTACTTCACTATAGACGCGACTTCCATCTTTTAATAAAGCCACAAATCCCAATTTCCAACCGGCTTGATCCAAATTAGAGCTTCTAAATCCACCAGTACCTGCAAGACCTTTGAAGTGAACTTTTATTACTGTTTCTTGTTCAGGAACATTCAGCTTTATTGCATTATATCCATAGTTTTCTATACATTGGTCAGGTACAATCTGCCAATAATCATCGGCCATTTTAATCATTTTGACTTGAGGTCGTTTTACAATGTAATCCATTCCTAGATCTTTTATAGAAGGCAAATCCCAAGTTGTCAATCTGGCAGCATGTTCGTACATCTCATCATTAAAAGTTTCTTGATTTATACCATTCAATCGTATATAGGCTTCTACTGGATCTTCTGGATATCTTGCTTCGCGCCAAAGTCGTCCCATAAAGTTTGTACCATGCTTGTAAGTCCAGAAATCGGGTAAGAAGTAATTGGCATATCTGGGATTTTCATGCAAAATGTGCAGATGGTTGTTTTTAATATATTCAGTAAAATCGCCTTCAGTAAATTGCAATTCAGGATATACTTTGTATGCTTGCCATTGGGCACACTGTTCCCAAAATCCATTGCCACCAGCACCATTTTCTCCGAAGCCATATCTGAAACCTCCTTCAGAATCACAACCAGTGATATATTGGAAACAATGACCGATTTCGTGGGCTACTACTTGTTTTATATTGGCTGCAGCAGGGCTTACAAAAAGTGAACCAACCAAATCATCTTGACCAGATCCATAGGCTGCCCAATCGGTGGTGTAGAGCAAAAATATCATTTGTTTATATTTGTCAGTCACAGAAGAATCTTTTATAGCAAATTGTAAAGAGTCTACATTGTAGTGAAAAGCTTTTTCTGATATATCAATCAATGACTGCATGTCAATTTTGTAAGGTTCAGGAGAAAGCGCAGGATCATCACCAAAACCGGGTTCCCAAAAAAGAACAAAATTCTCAGTCTCAAAACTCCTTTTATAACTCCATTGACTGTTATTGTCGTTAAGATCCATTCCTGAATTTGCAATAAAGCTAGGAATATATACCGTCTTTTGTGCTCTAAGGCCAGTAAAAATAGCAAGGCAAATTACTATATAAAAAAATCTTATCATTTCGAATTTATATACAATATTAAAAGCATTTAAATAGTGAGAAAAAATGAAGATTCACTGTGTCACTGGTGGAGAATCGAATCATACGTTTATTGGGACAAATATACATATTTTAATAACTTGGCACTTTGTATTTTAAAAGATACAATTGTTAAAGAATTCCAATTCTGAAAAGAATTAAATGATAACAATTTTACATTCATTAACATGCAATTGAAAATATTATTGAATAAAGCATTAAATTTATATCTTTGTATTATTAATAAACTAGCATAATGTGGCAAAGCAACAATTGTTCAGCATATTCGTAGTGGAAGACGATCCTTGGTATGGTCAATTATTGAAACATCACCTCTCGCTGAATCCCGATTATGATATTAAGCTCTTTACAACAGCTAAGGATTGTATTTCAGCATTACATTTATTGCCAGATGTAATTTGCATGGATTTCGGCCTTCCCGACATGCCCGGTGATAAGCTCTTGGCAAAAATAAAAGAAATAAATAATCAAATACCAGTTGTCATCATTAGTGGACAAGAGGAAATTGCTGTAGCAGTTGGTTTGTTAAAAGCGGGAGCCAGAGACTATATCATCAAGGACGACCACACCAAAGATTTATTATGGCGATCTATTATAAATATTAGAGAAAACGTCCATTTGAAACAAGAGGTCGAGGCGCTAAAAGAGCAACTTGAGACCAAGTATAACTTCGAAAAGACCATCATTGGTCAAAGCGAAGCGCTCAAAAAAACATTTAGACTTATAGAAAAAGCCATTCACTCCAATATCAATGTATCTATCACTGGCGAGACAGGTACAGGAAAAGAAGTAGTAGCCAAAGCCATACATTATAATAGCGAACGGCGTAAAAAATCATTTGTTGCTGTAAATATGGCTGCCATACCTAAGGAACTAATAGAAAGTGAACTTTTTGGTCATGAAAAAGGCGCTTTTACTGGGGCAATCAATCAGAAAAAAGGAAAATTTGAAGAAGCAGATGGCGGTACACTTTTTTTGGATGAAATCGGTGAGCTTGAATTAAATTTGCAAAGTAAGATTCTTCGCGCTATTCAAGAACGTGAGTTGACCAGAGTTGGAGGCAATACAAATGTAAAATTTGATGTAAGACTCATTATTGCAACGCACAAAAACTTGTCCGAAGAGGTTAAAAAAGGGAATTTCAGAGAAGACTTATATTTCAGGATTTTAGGGCTTCCGATAGAATTGCCTCCTTTGAGAGACCGTGGACAGGATCCACTTATACTGGCCAAGCACTTTATCGAAGAGTACGCAAAAGACAACAAGGTAAAGCCACCAAGTCTAAGCACGTCTGCCAAAGAAAAACTCATGAAATACCAGTTTCCTGGCAATGTAAGAGAACTAAAGGCCATGATTGATCTAGCTTGTGTCATGTGCGATGGTAAAGAAATAACAGAAGATGATATTAATTTTCAAAATGTAAAGGATGACAATCATTTTATGAATTACGAAAAAACAATGAAGGAATACACTGCAG
>CALFYH010000041.1 GCA_937952155.1 uncultured Saprospiraceae bacterium | reverse complement strand
ATTGTTGACTTCTGGTGTAGCCAATGAGGTATTTGGTCTAGTTTTAGAAGCGAGTGATACTGCATATTCGAGTACATTATCGGCAATTGGAATTTTACGTACCAACGACTGAAATCCCAAAATCTGATCTCCTGTCAAAATATTTTTAAGCACATACTTATCATTTGATGTTGTACTTTTTACCACTTGAACTTCCTCTTGGTAACTTGGATAGTCAAGCGGGATATTGAACATAAAACGGTCCAACTGTGCCTCAGGAAGTGGATAAGTACCTTCTTGCTCTATCGGATTTTGTGTAGCAAGTACAAAAAACGGTTTTGAAAGTACATGCCTTTCTCCAGCTACAGTTACGGATCTTTCTTGCATCGCCTCTAGCAGGGCGGCCTGAGTTTTTGGCGGTGTACGGTTTATCTCGTCTGCCAATAAGATATTGGTAAATAAAGGACCTTTATTGAATTTAAAATGTCGGTTTTCGTCTAGAATCTCAGAACCTGTAATATCCGATGGCATGAGGTCAGGTGTAAATTGTATCCTTTTGAATTCCAGATCCAATACATCAGCTATAGTACTAACCAATAAGGTTTTGGCAAGTCCAGGTACACCTACAAGCAAGCTGTGCCCATTGCTAAATAATGATATGATGACGGCTCTAACTACATCTTCTTGACCAATAATGACTTTTCCTATTTCAGATTGCAATTCTTTAAAGGATTTTGACATTGCGTCCACCGCTTCTACATCAGATCTATATTCTGCGCTCATATTTTTATCTTAATTTAAGGTGTAAAGTTACAATTTGTAAAGCACAAACGACTTTTTTGGCGATAATGTTTGATTTTTTAAAAAATAATTAACGTTTCTGAAACTTTTTAGGTATAAAATTAATTAATTAAAGTGATATCAAAATAATATCATTATAATTAATTATAAAAACATGAAATCAGAAAAATCAATTCAACCATTTTCGGGATATCTTATACTTATTTTGAGTATTGCCATCCTTGTTTTGTCTGTTCTTAACTTTAAAATGCTCTGGCTGCATATTGGCGTAGGCATTTTTGGTGCTGTCATAGGTTTGTTTCTTTTATTGGGATTTATGGCTATCCAGCCTAATAGTGCTAGAGTACTCACCTTGTTTGGAGACTATACTGGAACAATCAAGGAATCAGGTTTTTTTTGGGCAAATCCGCTTTTGCTCAAAAGAAAAATTTCTTTGCGTGCAAATAATCTGGAAACTACACAACTGAAAGTTAATGATAAACAAGGAAATCCAATAATGATTGCGGCTGTAGTCGTATGGAAAGTGCAGGATACATTTAAGGCGGCATTTGACGTTGAAAATTATCAAGAATTCGTAACCATACAAAGTGAATCCGCTTTACGAAAAATGGCGATGGCTTATTCTTATGATAATTTTGAAGATGAAAATGCGGAAATCACCTTGCGATCTAGCTCTACAGAAATCAACGAAATGCTAGAAAATGAAATTTCTGAACGACTGCATATTGCCGGTATCGAAGTGATAGAAGCGCGAATTAGCCATTTGGCTTATGCCCAAGAAATCGCAAGTGCAATGTTACAACGGCAGCAGGCTTCTGCTGTTATAGCTGCTAGAAGCAAGATAGTAGAAGGTGCGGTAGGCATGGTGGAGATGGCACTAGAAGCACTTAACAAAAAAGATATAGTCCACTTGGATGAAGAAAAAAAGGCAGCAATGGTAAGCAATCTTTTGGTAGTTTTATGTTCTGACAAAGCAGCATCACCTGTGGTCAATACAGGCACATTGCATCAGTAATATGAGTGAAAAGAAATCATTTGTCCTTAGGCTAAATGCCAAAACCTACGAAGCTTTAGAAAAGTGGGCTGCGGATGAGTTTCGTAGTGTCAATGGCCAACTGGAATTTATCATAGATAAAGCATTGAAAGATAGTAAAAGGATTAAAGACCAAAAAAAGGAAAAGGAATAGAGAAACGATTTTAAATTAAAATCTTTTAATTATTCTGAATTTGAAAAAAAATCCAGCCACTCATTAAAAAAAAAGGAAGCTCTTTTAAACTTCCCTTTTTTTATATCTAAAATTAAAATTCAATTATTCTCCGCCATCTGCCTGGAAAACAGAAAAGTCAAACAATAATGAAAATCTCAATGTATTGTCCAATGGATTTGGAATAGTCGAAGTAGGTATCAAATAAGACAAGTCTATACCGAATATATTGTATTTCACACCAGCTCCTACCGTAAAATATCTTCTATTTCCTTTCTCTGCACTTTCATAATAATATCCACCTCTGAAAGCAAATTGTTTGTCGTACCAGTATTCTGCACCGAAGCTGATAGAAACTTCTTTAAGTTCTTCTCTTAATCCTCCTTGAGCATCTCCGAAAGATCCGAGCATACCAGAAAATAGTGATTTCTCTCTATAGTCAGCAATATCATTCTTTGGACAACAATCATATTCTGGATTGGGTATTACATTTCCATTTGCATCTAATGTTTGTGATGCAACTGGCGTCGGAATCATCAATTTATTGAAATCTAATGCAAAAGTTAGAGAGTTGTATTGGTCAAGGTCCAATCGTAATGCAGATCCTAGGCCCATATTAACAGGAATAAAATCTTTTACAACATTATCTCTAGTGTAGGATACTTTTGAACCCATATTGGTCAGAGCCATACCAAATGACCATTCGCCTTTATATCCACCCATTGTGGTTTTAGTTCTGTAATTGAGTCCAAGATCAGCTGCGAATGCCTTCGCTGTGATGATGTCTTGACCATTTACATTTTGGTTTGATGCCAAGTTGCTAAATACATATTTACCTGTAAGAGATGCGCTGAGTTTATCACCAAGTCTTCTCGCATAAGCTATAGAGAATTCGCCTTCTCGTGGTCTGCCTGTACCTAATGGACCACCTTTGTTGTCTGTAAATTCGATATCTCCCAATGAAAAATATCTGATACCTCCACCTAAAGCTGAGTTTTCGTCTAGTTTATAAAATCCTGAGATATACAACAAAAAGATGTCATCAAGATTAAGATTTGAAAGCCAAGGTGTATAGGTAAATGAACAGCCAGACTGATCTTCAGAAAAAAC
>CALFYH010000040.1 GCA_937952155.1 uncultured Saprospiraceae bacterium | reverse complement strand
TTGTCGTCGATGATGAAGAGAAAATTATCACCTCTGTTAAAAATTTATTTATTGATCAGCCTGAGATCGAAATCATCGGTGCGATCTCTGCTTCGGCCGCGCTGGAATTATTTGGAAAGATTCTTTGGATAGTGTCAGATTCGGTGGCTTTAAACTCGGATTTTGGTTTGCTCAGCAGGGCTCTATTTATGTTTTTTGTATTCTCATCTTCATTTATGTTTGGCTAATGAATAAGTTAGACAAAGAATTTGATGTACACGAAGATTAATATTAAAATAATTTATCAACAAAATATAAATCAAAAATTATGGATGTTAAAATGTGGACCTACCTTATCGTAGGATTGACTTTCGCACTTTATATAGGAATTGCCATTTGGTCCAGAGCAGGTTCTACCAAGGAATTTTATGTAGCTGGTGGTGGTGTGTCACCGCTTGCGAATGGTATGGCAACGGCAGCTGACTGGATGTCTGCTGCATCATTTATTTCAATGGCTGGGATAATTTCATTTGCAGGATATGATGGTGCTGTTTACTTGATGGGATGGACTGGAGGATACGTTCTCTTGGCATTATTACTTGCACCATATCTTAGGAAATTTGGTAAATTTACTGTGCCAGACTTTATAGGGGATAGATATTATTCTAACACAGCTCGTACTGTAGCAGTTATTTGTGCTTTGATAGTCTCCTTTACATATGTGGCAGGACAGATGCGTGGTGTTGGTCTTGTATTTTCAAGATTTTTGGAAATAAGCATTGAATGGGGCGTTGTTGTAGGTATGGTTATTGTATTTTTCTATGCTGTATTAGGTGGGATGAAGGGCATCACATATACACAAGTTGCACAATATTGTGTTTTGATTTTTGCTTATATGGTTCCCGCAATATTTATTTCATTATCATTAACAGGTCATGTATTGCCTCAAATTGGTTTTGGTAGTACTATGAACGATGGTTCTGGAGTATATTTATTGGATAAACTAGATGGACTAAATCAAGAATTAGGATTCGCTGCCTATACTGATGGAACAAAAAGCATGATAGATGTTTTTGCAATAACTTTTGCATTGATGGTAGGTACGGCTGGACTACCTCACGTGATTGTGCGGTTTTTTACTGTGCCTAAAGTTAAAGATGCAAGACAGTCAGCGGGATATGCATTATTATTTATCGCTATTCTTTATACAACAGCACCAGCAGTGGCAGCATTCGCGCGTACTAATATGATCAATACTGTGAGCAATAAAGAATACGGAGCAATGCCGGAATGGTTTAAAAAATGGGAAACAACCAAATTGATAAAATTTGAAGATAAAAATGGTGATGGCAAAATTCAATATTTAAAAGATAAAGATGCAAATGAATTGACCGTTGATAATGACATCATGGTATTAGCAAATCCTGAGATAGCAGGATTGCCAAACTGGGTGATAGCATTGGTCGCAGCTGGTGGACTTGCCGCAGCACTTTCTACTGCGGCTGGATTATTGTTGGTGATTTCGACATCCATTTCACATGACTTAATCAAAAAACAATTGAATCCAAATATTTCAGAAAAAAAGGAATTACTATGGGCACGTATCGCAGCTGGTCTTGCCATTGTTGTGGCTGGTTATTTCGGAATCAATCCTCCTGGATTTGTTGCTGCAGTAGTAGCACTTGCCTTTGGTTTAGCTGCTGCATCTTTTTTCCCTGCAATTATCTTAGGTATCTTTTCCAAACGTATGAATATGCAAGGTGCAGTAGCAGGAATGGTAGTAGGTATTACCTTGATGCTTTTCTATATGCTAAAATTTAAATTTGGCATATTTGATGGTGGTAAAGATGCTGTTGCTGGTTTGTCAAAGAGCTGGTGGTTTGGCATCTCTCCTGAAGGATTTGGAACGGTTGCTATGATGGCCAATTTTGCTGTCGCTTGGGCTGTAAGTTATATGACACCTGCACCACCTGAGAGTGTTCAACATATAGTTGAAAATATCAGGATACCTAGAGGCGCCAGAGAAGCTCATGCACATTAATCACATAAACTTAAGGTCGGAATCAATCAAAAGGTAATTCTTGTTTTGATGTATTTGTACTGCCCCTAATTAAATGCGAACACAAAAAAAGTTTAAATTTTTTTAATT
>CALFYH010000039.1 GCA_937952155.1 uncultured Saprospiraceae bacterium | reverse complement strand
ATCTGGTGGCAATAAGGATTCGATAAATGTTTGGCAAAGAGTTTTTGGTGGTGATGGTTTTCAAATACTATTCCACCCATTGGATTCACTTACTTTTTATGCAGAAACGCAAAATGGTGGACTATATGTTACTGATGATGGTGGCGATAATTTTGATAATGCTACCGAAGGTCTAAATCAATCAGAACCAAGAAATTGGGATATGCCCATCATAATGAGCAAGCACAATCCAGATGTTTTGTACACTGGAACAGATAGAATTTATAGGAATGAGACTGGTAAAGATGTTTTTTGGGTAGCCATTAGTCCTCCGCTCACAGACCTTTCATCAGGATTCTTAAGGCACAATATTAGTGCTATTCATGCGTCAGACATTGATGAGAATCTAATAGCAGCGGGTACAAGTGATGGTTTGCTTTGGCTTACTGCTGATGGTGGTCAATCTTGGAAAAACATTAGTAGTAATTTGCCACAAAAATATATTTCTTCAATCTGCTTTTCGCCCAAAGACAACAAAACACTTTATGTTGCTTATACAGGTTATAAGGACAATGACAATACGCCATATATTTATAAAACAACGGATTTGGGCGCAAATTGGAATCCAATCCAAGGAAATATGCCAGCTGTTGCAATAAATAATGTTCTTGCACTCGAACAAAAGAATAAGGCGAATGATATACTTTTTATTGCAACAGATGCAGGTGTTTTTTATTCAAAAGATCTTATAAATTGGATGCGACTTGGCGAAAACATGCCACTAATTGCTGTGTATGATGTAGAGTATAATGAAGCAAAGAATCTTTTAATAGCTGGAACATTTGGAAGAAGCATCCAAAGCTTTGATCTAAAACAAATTAGTTATCCAGAAACCATAGGAGTATCCGAAAATGAAATGCCTTCAGTAGGTTTAGTTTCCAATTTGGTGGCCAATGATCAACCTTTGGTTTTAATAAACCCAACGGGAAAAATCGAGACTTTTGTAGTAACAAATGTATTTGGACAAGTCATAATGGAATTCAAGCCAAGTGGATTTTCAACAGATGTGGATATTAACCACCTTGTACCAGGTCATTATTTCATCTACCGAAAAGATATAAAAACAAAAGGCACCAGATTCATTAAAATCTGATGCCTTTCATTTATTAATTTTAAAGGACTTTTGATATTATTTCATCCCAAATACTGGAATAACTGATCCGTCAAGTTTTATTACTGGAATACCTTTGACATCTTTTTTCGGTACTGTGATGACGTATGAAGGGCGATATTCTGGAACAGTCTTAGTGCTAACATTGGTTTTGACTTGTAACGTTGTTACTTCGCCAGAAGTATCAAGACCTTCAACCACAAATGATGTTTCCTTTATCGTTTTATCTGCAAAAATGGCAAATACTTCATTGTCATTAAAGTTCAATGATTCATTTTGTGGAGATTTAATATAAACCTGAAGTGAATTGAGTGATTTGAAATTAAAAGCCACATTTCCTTCTTGCACTATTTGAGTCTGATCTAGCTTATGAGTCACTGAGATATCTTTGGCGCCAGTTCCTTCCAAAGCTTTAGAATCATTAGGTGAAGCGACCTCAGCAGCAGCAGCAGTGGATTCACCTGTAGCAGCCGCTTTATCATTTTTACAAGATATCACAGTGAAAGTCAGTGAAACTGCAATTAAAAACATTAAAAATGGTTTCATATTTATTTGATTTACTAAGAATTTATTTAATTATTGAATTAATAAAATTTATAAATGTGTTATAAAACGAGATAATTCACAATTTTGTTTTGTTTGCTAATATATTTCGGCGCAAATTTAAAAATATATTTTGAATCCTTATTTCAGTACCACAATTTTCTTTATTATGGATTTATTGTTGATCCACAATTTGCACAAATACATACCATTTTCATTAAGACCAATCAAATCAGTATCTAAAGTTATACTCTTATCATCAATCTTTTGGCTAAATTGTATTTTACCAGTAAGGTCATAAATTATCACTTTTGAAACATTCTCAGAACTTTCAATCCTAAGTTTATCCTGTACTGGATTTGGCAAAATGGAAATAGTCCAATGCTTTGCGTCTTCAGTTGCACTAATTGAATTTAAAAGGATATCCTCCACTACCAATGTACAGTCTGTTAAATCACTCACTATTAAGGTGTATATACCAGCACTTAATTGTGTGATGGTTGGTGTATTCCCAATTTTTACTCCATTTTTAAACCATTCATACTTCAAGGTACCGATACCACCACTAACATTGGCCGTAAGGCTTCCATCCAGAGATGTTTCGGTAGCAGGCCTTGTTTTATCTATATTGTCAAGCACAATGGCAGGATACATTGCAACAATTACCACATCTGTCAGTATTGTAATACAATCAGTAGAATCGCTTATGATAATGGTATAATTCCCAATTTCTAAGGAGTCTAATGGTTTTGTATAAATATTCTGGTCTTTGTACAATTTGATATCGTAAGGTGTTGCTCCGCCCGTTATATTTAAAGTTACAGAACCATCGGCGATATTAAAGCAGCTTGCAGATGTAGTATTGTATGTAGCCGCTAATAAACAGCCACCACCACCAACTACAGCCCATTTTCTATAAGTACACTCATTCGCATCGGTTAGAGTATAATTATATATGCCTGGTGTTAAATTTTGTATTGTAAAGGTTGTATCTCCATTAGACCAAGACACTTGATAAGGGCCTGTTCCTCCGATTGGTGTTAAAATTACCTTTCCATCTTTACTTCCATTGGCGGATTCATTGGTGATATCCACTATAGCAGTAAGCGAATCTGGCTGTGTCAAAGTAAATGATTCTCTGTGTTGACAATTACCAAGATCTGTAACAGTTGCGTTGTAAATACCCGCAGCAAGATTATACAAACTATCACCAGATAATGCAGGCACTGACCAATCGACATCCAATGGACCAAAGCCACCTGAAATGTTCAATAAAATTGCACCATCTTTGTCGCCATGGCAGGATGGCCTCATCAAATTCACAGAATCTACACGTATAGTATCTGAAAGGTGTATTTTGAAAGGGTATTTTTCCACGCACTGATTTTCATCCATGATCGTGATAGTATATACTCCAGCTTTTAATGTATCAGTAAGTAATAATGTATCGCCATGAGACCAAGTAAAATCTAAGTTACCAACACCACCAACAAGCGCAATATTTAGGAAACCGTTAGTGTCTGCTGGGCAAAGAATGGTATCGGAAGACAAAATATTTGCTTTAATTAATGGCGGCTCTACGATAGTTACTGTTCTTGGGAGGCTTTGACAACCATTATTATCAGTGGCTATTACAGAATGAACTCCAGCAGGCAATGTATTTACGGTTGCTGTTGTATGTCCAGTTGACCAAAGATAAGTATAGTTTGGCTGGTTGGTAACGGAAGCGATACCTGTACTATCACCATGACATAAAATATTTTGGCTACTGATCAGATTTATGGTAAAAGATGCATTAGTACCGACTGTAAATGTATCGATGGTAGAACAATTATTAGCATCAGAAACAGTAATAAAATAATTTCCTGAAGCTACATTTGATATTTGTGTAGTGGTCGCACCATTTGACCAAAGATATTGGTATGGAGGTAAGCCTTGTGATGCACCGATTGTAATAGAACCATTCGTGGCACCTAGACAACTTGCATTTGTGCTTTGAGTGATATTAAGTGAAATCGACATAGGATTATTAACGGTGGCAGTCGCAGTTTTTGTACACCCTTTACAATCAGTAATGGTAACAGTGTAGCTTCCTGGTCCGATATTGGTTATGTTAGAGTTCGTACTTCCATTAGTCCAAGCATATGAATATCCATTGCATCCTCCGCTGACTTGTGTTAAAATATTACCACTTTGTTGGTTGTGACATATAGGTTGCTGGACTGAGGTGATGATATTGATTATCGTTGGATTATTGATGACAAAAGAAGCGTTTTTAGTGCATGTAGTACCAGCATCAGTCACAGTAACGGAATATGTTCCAGGTGAAAGATTTGTAATCGCAGCACTCGTCGCATTATTTGACCAAATATAACTCACATTGCCTGCATTACCTATAACATCTAGAGAAATAGAGCCATCATTCGCATTATGGCATGAGCAATCAAGTTTGACCGCATTAAGATTCAAATCCTGTGGCTGTGTAATAATGAGATTTGTTGTAGCGCTACAGTCAAAGATGTCGGTTATTGTAATCGAATAACTACCAGCTATTAGATTGGATTGAGTATTGGTTGTTCCTACACCAGAAGATCCATTCGACCAGTTAAATTCATATGGGCCAGTTCCTCCGGTTGCACTCACCGTTGCTATTCCATTATTACCTCCAAAACAACTGACGTTTTGTTGTATTGTGGTGGATCCAACTATCATTTGTGGATTATTGATAACCACGGTATTAGAACTCGTACATTGCGCTATATCGGTGACAGTGATGATATATGTACCCGCTGTTACATTTTGGATGTTTTGATTTGTACCACCATTTGACCACGAATAAGTGAAAGGTGCAGTTCCACCAGTAACAGTAGCTAATGCATAGCCACTGGCATCACCAAAACACTGTGGATCTTCTGTGTTGAAAGTAATGGTCATTTCTGGGGATTCAGTTACAGTAGCCGAACCAGTTGCTTGACAGTTGTTGGCATCGGTTACGGTGACGAAATATGTTCCTGATTCAAGGTTTGATATGTTTTGGGTATTATCGCCTGTATTCCATTCATAGGAAAAGCCACCAGTGCCACCAGAAGCTAGGACGGAAGCCGTTCCATTAGAAGCGCCAATACAAACAATCGACCCAGAAGCATTTACCAAGATTTGTGGTGGCGAAGAAATGGTTTCAGTTGCAGTAGATGTGGTGCCTACATTGTCAGTGACTGTTACTGTAAAAGGACCTGCTGGTAATGTCGTGTTTGTCATAGAAGTGACACCATTACTCCATTGATAAGTGTAAGGCGAAGTTCCACCAGTTGCAGAGACTGTTGCTGTTCCATCTTGAAAGCCAAAACAGGAAATATCCATGACATTTTCTATTGTAGCTTCCAGAGGTTGTGCGCCAGATTGTATTGGAATTTGTAAATTGGTAAGAACGACTCGATCATTTTGGTTGCCATCAGCACCGTTAGCGATAACTGAGGCAGCATAAAATTTAATAACTGGATTGGTACCTGTAGTCGCTGGCGCCGTCCAATCGATGCTGTAGGAAAGTTCGTTACTTCCTGGGAAATTTTGAGCATTTACGTGGCCGAAATAGGTTTTTCCTCCAGCATTACGCAAAGATGTGAATGGTGGTGTAGCTCCATAACTACCTGCTTGGCCATTTGATCCATTTAGAGCGACCATTTGAAATCCACCTTTTACTGCATTTCCATTGGGATTTGTTATTGTCACTGTTAATGTATAAGTCTCACCTGTGATGATGGTGGAAGGTAAGCCATCTATAGTGACCGAACCATCAAGATTTGAGTTGTTTCCTGTATGACATTGTCCACATGTCGAATCAGGCGGCGCTCCAGTATATCCTGAACTTCCAGAAATAGGATGTTGAGATGCATTGCTCAATCCAAAAATAATGGCAACCATTGAGCCAAATATCACATAAGTGTTCTTAAATTGCATGAAGAAGTATTGTATTGATTCTAAAAAATAACGAAAATTATTAAAAATGCCCTAATTGTTAATTGATAAATTTTTCATGTAATTGACAATATATTTACCTAATACATCAAATTCGATATTGACATTTTGCCCAATTTGAAGATTTGAAAAGTTGGTGTGTTCATAGGTAAATGGTATGATGGCCACAGAAAAATTACCCTTTTCTGCGTGTACCAATGTCAGGCTAACGCCATTGATACAAATAGATCCTTTGGCTACCATAAGCAATGCATGTTCTGAATTAGTACTAAAATGGAAATACCAGCTGCCGTTTTCGTGTATGATATCGGTACATAGGGCCGTAGTGTCTACATGACCTTGCACAAAATGGCCATCCATTCTACTATTTGCCAATAATGCACGCTCCAGATTGACCTTGTCACCGACGACTAATCCATTTAGATTGGTTTTGTCTAGCGTTTCTTTTATCGCAGTGGCTGTATGTGTGTGTCCATCAAAAGAAACTACAGTGAGACATACGCCATTGTGTGCAATACTTTGGTCAATATATACATCTTTACTTATTGAAGAATTGATGGTGAAGTGTTTGTTGGAGCCTTCACTTTCTATTTTTGTGATAACGCCTATATTTTCTATAATACCGCTGAACATCAGTCTTTGATTAAATGAATGAAACCTGAAAGTAGATTTTTAGCTTCAGAAATGCCTGAAACTCTATTTTCGAAAACTCGACATGTATAATAATATGTCCCATCAGCTAGCAAATGACCACCATTGGTGGTGCCGTCCCAGTTGATTTTAGGATCTGTTGTTTCCCAAACAAGGTTGCCCCATTGATTGAATACCTTAAAGTCGATACTTGAAATAAACAAATTTACCCTTGGCTTGAACAAATCATTTCTCTCATCACCATTTGGCGTAAAGGTATTTGGCAACTCATAAAATGGACAATTATCGACACATTCTACGTTACTTAAAACGCTCTCATTGCCCAATGAATCTACTGTACTCACCGCATAGCAACCCAATATCCCATTTTGCGCATAATGTAAGATTGAAAAGTCTTCATGAAAATATTGTGAGTCTATTTTGACTAATGGATCATCTATTGTTTCTCCATAATAGAGAAAAAACAGCTTTGCATCTTCATCTTTATTCGGACAGCCTGAATTGGGATATGTCCATGCTACCGTATTGTACAATTCATCTGGATTTGTTTCACCATTAATTTGATCACAGATATTTTCTACTGTGGTAATAGGTGGACAAGGAGCTACATTGTCTTTAGGCTTTTGACAATATTCTTGCGAAAAATTATAAATCGGATCTTCAATATTTTCAAATGAATAAGTACCTATTGTCTCCACCTTATAACAATAAAGCTTGTCATTTATAAGGTTTTCATGCTGATATTCTGGCGAATTTGTGGTAGCGAGATACTCGAAAACACCTAAATCATTCTTCAGAAAAATAGTATGTTCTTTATTGGCCCATGGTGTTGAACTCTG
>CALFYH010000038.1 GCA_937952155.1 uncultured Saprospiraceae bacterium | reverse complement strand
ATTTGATTCGCTTTTTATTTAATCATTTTATAGTATGTCGCTATTAACCATTAGTTTTTTAATAGTCATTTATAAAATTAAATCTAATTAAAATGAAAGTATTATTTTTTAATATATTATTTCTTGCTTCAATTTCGAGTTTATTCTCACAGACGAATTTATCTCAAATTAGCGCTGATATTACTAGTTCTGGTAATATTGCGACTGTAAACTTTTCAACACTTAGCAATTTTGTCAATAGTGGACAGTCTTCTAATATTAAATTATTTTTAAGGATGGCTTCATCTCAAACTTCTGCATCTACAAGTATTGCGATTTCATCAACTTTCCCTTTTGCTATTGTTCAAAATGTAGTTTCTGGAAGTTATAGAAATATTGTACTTCAGGCTAATTTCCCCGCAGGATTTGATTTATCACAATGGATGGCAAGCCGAACTTATCATATTGGTGATTTTACTTTTACAAATTTTACTGGTGCTTTGAATGTAGAAATGTTTAATGTATCTCAAGTAAGTTCTACGTGGAATGGCACTTCAATGACAAAACTGTCAGGCGGAAATGTTGATAATTTAATCTCATGGCCTATTTCTGAGTTTGTTGTTCTCCCTATCACCATCAAAACCTTCTCAGCAACCAAAGATGGAGAGCGCTCATCTAGACTAGACTGGACATCATCATCAGAGATCAATAGCGACTACATCGGTATCGAGCGCAGTACTGATGGCGAAGACTGGACGACAATCGGTCAGGTAAAAGCAGCAGGCAATAGCAACAGAGATATCGATTATATCTATTACGACAGAAGCCTGCCTATGGCACGTAGCATCGACAATATCTTCTATTACAGACTTAGGTTGACTGATCTGGATGGACAGTACAAGTATTCAGAAACTCGTGGTGTCAATATGGGCAGACTAGAAGGATTGGTTTCTATCTATCCGAATCCTGCTACCGACATCATCAATGTAGATCTTACAGATATGGACTTACATGAAGGCATCATTCATTTGTCCGTATATGACAATACAGGCAAGGCCATCATCAGCAAAGAAGTAAATGGAGCAGGCATCGAGCCTATCCAAGCATCAAACATGGCTGCTGGTACTTATAACGTAGTAGTAAAACAAGGAGATACTACCCATCGCAAACAAATCATTGTGGTCAATTAAATCTAAAAGTTTTTAAAGTTTAGGGCATTTCTGGCTAGTTCGGAAGTGCCCTTTTTTTTTAATTACTAATTACCAATTAGTAATTAATAATTGGTAATTAGTAATTGGAAATTATTTCTTCAGATACAAAGACTCATACCTATTAATCCAATCTTCAGGAGTCACCTTAGAAGCTAACTCACCAATGAGATCATAAGGTATAGCTTCCGCTTTTTTGTAGCGAATACAGCTTTTACCCATATCCAATTTACCAGTTGATCTTTTGGCATGTTCGGCGACAAACCACTCCAACAGCGCAGGGTCACTATATATTCCCATATGGTAGATAGCCACAAAGTTTTTTTGCGCTGCAATACTCATAAATGGCAAAGGAATCTTTGGATCACAATGATAGCCTGCTGGATATAGTTCATGTGGAACAAAATAGCCGACCATATTATACTGGATACCTTCTTGAAATCCTTCGGGAATAGACTGTTTGATGACCGATCTAAGTCGTGTGATGGCAGATTTTTTGTCTAGATCATCTATTTTTTCGATATAGTCTTCTGGTGATGTTGCAATAATGGTCATGATATCTAAGATTAATGAGATTTCTATTTATTTCCTACGAACATATCTAGGATAAGCTTACTGTCGGTTAACTTGTGGTTTTTCATTTCGAGAGATTGGCTTCCTTCATGGTATGACAATGAAAGGCTGTCTGATGTACTTTTACTTTCGAAATGGTGTACATAAGAATCTGTTGTTTTGACATAATTTACCTTTTTCTTATTGTACACACCCAACACATCAGAGATTTCAATACTAGACGCATCGTAAATCACGACTCTTAATGTATTGGATATTTCTCCACCACACAAGGTATCTTGCGTAGGCCCTTCTATCATACACACTTGAGTCAACCCTGTATAAGTACCTACTATCTTTCCGAATACTATGGTTGGTGGTTGATTTTCTTCTTTGCCACAGCCTATATTTACAAGGATAAGCAAAACCATAAAAACACATAACCTACATCTCATAATTTAATTTTTACTACAGTCACACTTAAAAGTTCTTCAAAAAAAACTTACGTAATATCTGTATTTCGATTACTAAATAATATAAATCGGATGCGTTAAATGATTTGCACCCTTAATTTTTATACCTGAAAAAGCGCACAAGATAGCAAATCTTTAAGTGACTACCCTATTTTAAAGGTTGATCTGCATCTAAAGCCATCTTTTCCCATAAATTATCACCCGATATAAACGAATCGGCATCTTGAAAAGTTGTACATCTTATACGCAAACATGAAACTAAAACGCAAGCATTATGCCAAAAGTAAATGTACAAGAAAAAAGCAAGATTAAAACAATTTATCTATTATATTAATATTGAATGAAATTTAATTATAGTCACAAAATTCAAATATTCCGTTCTATTTGGCCTTTTCATTTTTAGCCAAAACTTTGCAAAAATGCGTTAAGAACAGAAAACTGTATGAGCCTAAATGAATGAAAATCACGAGTTTAAATGAACGAAGTACTTCAAAATTTTAATACGATGAATTATCCTTAAGGCGAGTTTTTTCTGTTTAGCAATTTTGTGAAGTTTTCGCGTTAAGAAAATGAAATAGCCTTGACTTTTTGTTTCTTTTGTGTCAAGACAAAAGAAAATATTATAGAAATGCTCAATTTACAAATCTCAATCCAATTAATTGAACTTGCATACCCAATAAACAATTTATATGCCTTTGCCCAAACAAAAAGAAAATAAACATAAACTCACATATCAATAATAGCCGAAATCTTTAAAAAAATCAAATAAACAAAAATATACAAAAACCTCAATTTCACATTTTATATCAAAACAAAGACATATTTTAATAATATATTATATTTGCAAAGCAAAAAAGCAATATTACAATCCAATTTCAACATAATAACACAAAAATGAAAGTAATCATCACAGGTGCTACAGGCATGGTAGGCGAAGGTGTACTGATCGAATGCTTAGAAAACAAACAAGTCATAGAGATCTTGAGTTTGAGTCGAAAATCGTGTGGAATGACACATCCGAAACTTAAGGAATGTTTGATCCCAGATTTTATGAATATAGAACAGTACGCCATGGAATTATCCGGATATGACGCATGTTTTTACTGTGCTGGTGTGAGCTCGATAGGCATGGATGAAGAAAAATTTACAAAAATCACCTACGATACTACTCTTCATGTTGCCAAAACTTTAGCACAACTTAACCCAGAAATGGTTTTTACATTTGTGACAGGTCAAGGCACAGACAGCACAGAACAAGGGAAAATCATGTGGGCCAGAGTGAAAGGAAGAACCGAAAATGCATTGATGCAACTTCCATTTAAAGGTCAATATAATTTCAGGCCAGGATTTATGAAACATTTTAAGGAACAAAAAAATGTCAAAACTATCTTGAAGGTGGTATCTTGGTTTTTCCCTATCCTTTTTCCCAAACAATCACTTACTTTGCAGGAAGTAGGAAGGGCAATGATCTATTTGGTAAACAAAGGGTATAGTAAGAATGTGCTTGAAATTCAAGATATAAAAAAATTGGGCAAAGTTTAATATAAAATCCAAATCGTAAAACCATGATTGCAGAAAAACGCATCAGTCTTCTTTCGGTATTTTAATGGTCAAAATTCCACATTCTTTGGCTCACAATTTGGGGTATTTCGGCTGTGGCATTTTATAAATTTAGTGGCTGGGAATGGCTAGCAATGCCGTGGTTGCCCTTATCGATAGTCGGTACAGCTGTTGCTTTTTATGTGGGTTTCAAAAATAACTCCGCATATGATCGGATGTGGGAAGCGCGAAAGATTTGGGGCGCCATTACCAACGATAGCCGTACTTGGGGCATCAGCATCAAAGCATTTGTTACCGATCAGTTTACAACACAAACCTATAATGACCAGAGTTTGCATGCTATCAGAAAAAAGTTGATCATAAATCATATCGCTTGGTTGTACCAGCTACGGAGGCAGTTACTGGTCATAGCAAACTGGGAGCATGCTAATCAAGGCGGACATTATGCAAGAGTTGCCGAGAGATATCGCGCAAATGGTATCGACCAATTTGAAGAAGAATCCAAAGAGACCGAACTCTCGAAGTTTGTCAGTCCAGAAGAAGAAAGACAATTGCTACAGTTTTCTAATCCTGCCGTTCAGCTTATAGACAAACAATCCACCTTACTTCAGCAACTCAGGCGGCAAGATATTATAGAAGATTTTCGACATATAGAACTTCAGAATTTGTTGCGTGCATTTTTGGAACACCAAGGCAAAGCCGAACGAATCAAAAAATATCCATTGCCAAGACAATATGCCAATATGAGTTTTTCATTTATAGGAATATTCATTTTTCTACTTCCATTTGGCTTAGTCGGCGAAATGAGAAAAGCTGGTGAATGGGGCATTTGGATTACAATTCCATTTACAGTTTTGATCGGTTGGATTTATGTGATGATGGAATTGGTTGGTGATTATTCAGAAAATCCATTCCAGGGCATGGGCAATGACACGCCGATGTTGACCATTTGCAGGAATATCGAAATCGATTTGTTGGAAATGTTGGGTGAAGAAAATATCCCAAAACCTATTCAAAAGATCGGAAGAGCGTCGTGTAGGGAAAGAGTGTCTTCGCCTGTGTAGATCT
>CALFYH010000037.1 GCA_937952155.1 uncultured Saprospiraceae bacterium | reverse complement strand
ATTCCATTATTATCTATATAAAATTCTGGGCGGATGCTGTCATCTAGCTGCACATTAGAAACTTCATTTCTTGGTATATTAATCGTAAATAAAACCTCGCCTTTAGCTAACTGGATGCCTTCTGATATATCATAAGAAAGTCTCCACACAGGTAGCTTATCGTATTGGTTTTCTGATTTGACATCCAACTTATGACCTACTACATCTAGCGGTGTATCGCCATGACGCAATGCCATTTGTACTCCAAAATATTTCCCATCCTGAGGTGCTAGTATTTTTAATTGAGTTGTTTCACCATTCGAATTGTTATCATCAATCACCATCATCAATTTGACTGGTGCAATTCTAGATTCGATCTCATGATTGAGCAACTCTTTGTCCGTTGTACCGTTTACATCTCCTATTTTTATACCAATGAAGTCAGCATCTGATACTGAATTCTGAAAATTCTCGATTCTTACGATTTCAGCGTATGGGAATGGATCATTTATATTGAGTGTAGTATCCTTTTTATCAATAAATCTCCAAGATTCATTTTCAAATTTAATAGTAACACCCAATATCAACTTACGAAGACTATTTAGGTCAGATGCTCTCACCTTGGTATCATTAGTAATATCTGAAGCTATGACATTAAATACATTAGTGAATGGTGTAATTCCTAAAATATGTCTTTGAATATGTATAAGATCTAAGGTTGTGACGCCCTCTAGGTAATTGGTATTTCGCTTAGCGCTAATGAGATATAGATAATTAGTAGGATTGCTAGCTGATGAATAAGCACCTGTGCTATCCGTCACAAAATGGCTTGTTTTTCGAAAGGCCACATCTGCAAAAACCAACAGTCGTTCTACCTTGCAGATTATATTCATTTCCCGAACCATCCACGACTATAATATCTCCTTCTACTTTGAGAGATCCATTTGAATTAACTGTTATTTTTGTTGGCTGTGACATCTTTAATGATAATTGTGTGATGTATAAACTTTGTCATGACGATAAAGTTTAAAAAGGAATGATTTCTTTTGGTAATCGTTTCCCACTTTCTACTTTTTAACCCAAGCATATTGTACACTCACTTGATACCATCTACCTGGCATAGGTACAAATCCAGTTTCTGTGTATGCTGTATTGGTGATATTATACATATTTGCTGAGATATTGACACCTTTAAATGCGTACGTCCACTTAGTATCTAACAAATGTTGCTGCTGAAAGCCCTCGTATGTTTTAAAACTTTCTGGTGTATTGCGAGCATTATATCTGTATTGGATGGCTACATTGATAGGAATGATCGGCAATTGGAAACTGAGACCCATTTTTATCTGATGTTTCAAATTGTCCAATGCATATCTGCTGATATTGCCAATATTGCTTTTAGCATCATTGTGAAGATACATATAACCGGCAGAAAATCTTGCATTACTACTCATTTTCCAAGAGCCATTTACATCCAATCCATAAAGATTAGTCTCTAAAATATTGGATATCAACCATTTTGATTGATTGATAGAGTCCTTAGACCAATCGATGGTATTGTTACTCATTCTTTTGAAAATACTGACATCTATGGACCATTGTTGAGCATTTATTTGGGTACCCAGCCTCAAGTCAAAGGTGGATTCTGGCAACAAATTTGGATTTCCTTTTTCAGCCGGGCTTTTGTAATATAGATCAGTGTAGCTCGGAATACGATTTCCAATATTGGCAGCGAAAAATGTTTTTATTTGCGGCGTCCATTGATAACTCATATCCACGCCTGGATACAACTTCACCTTTTTTATATCAGAAATATATTGTGTATTGATACCAAAACTTACCTTCCATTTACTATCCTCAGCAAAATGTAGATGCTGATCTAAAAAAATACTGCTTATGGTCCGCTCACGATTGCCAAGATTATTACTCACCAAAAATTGTTTATTCAATTCTGCGCCCATGCCCAAAATTCCATATTTATTATTGATGGACAATTGGATATCGGCTTGTAAGGTATTGCCTATGTGCAGATTCCTATAATAACTAGGATTGTCACGGATAAATAAATATGTATCTTGGTTTCGTCTCCAGCTCACCCTTGGCATAATAACCATGTTTTTATGTAACAGTTTGGTAGATATACTTACAATGCTTGTCTGGACTTCCTCGTATTGATCGGCATACAAAGGACTGGCATAAAAGCCATTTGCACCAAATTTCCTGCCTGTAAATCCTGCTAGAATTTTAATTTCACCATTAGTGCCTTTATTTATAATACCCTGATAATAAATATTTTGGATCTTGTAATCTGTATTATATCGGTACCCGTCACTCGTTTCATGCCCAAGGTCCAAGGACTGATACATTTTTCCAGTAGGAAGATCTACATGGATTCTTGCACCTATGGTATTAAAACTACCATATTCTACTGTTCCAATGATGCTGGCATTTTCACCTGGATTCGTAATAATATTGATAATACCTGCATAGGCATTTTGACCATAAATACGGGCTGCACTACCCTTCACTATTTCTATACGCTCTATATTTTGAATACTAATAGGCAAGTACATATTATGGTGTCCTGTCTGTGCATCGGTCATGCGGACGCCATTCAAAAGTATGAGAACTTGTTCGAAGCTTCCACCTTGGATATTGATATCTGCTTGTGTGCTATTGATACCTCGACGCCGGATGTCGATTCCACTGATATGTTGAAGTAATTCTGGCAAGCTAGTCGCAGGCATAACCATGATTTGCTTCTTACTGATTACTTGGATTTGTCGTGTGTTATCTTTTAATGCAAGATGGATTCTATTTTGTGAAATAACTATTTCGTCTATATTTTCAAAAAGCGAATCTCCAACCTGACAATACAAAATATTAAATATATTAAATACAAAAAATAAAAGTGCAATAAAACGCATATTATAAAATTTTGTTTGTGCAAATATAACTTATAATGAGCGTTTAGCATAAAATATAACGCAAATCTCTTATCAAGTGCTAGATTGATATTAATCGCCCCATAGATTATAACTCAGATGTAAAGATTTCAAAACATACATCTTTTGAAGCTACCAGTCTTGTTAATTTATTCCAAATTTATATTAATAAAAACATATTGCGTTAAGATAATTTCCTAAAACAAATTGTAGATTATACATTTGTGTCGTTATTTATTATAAACCATTTTAACACGAAGTTTATGTCTTGTTTCACAATCAAACCGAATGGCGCAGCTCCTGCTGACAACATTCTTCGTGGCTTACATTTTTCTTAAGAATATTCTTTCCCATAGATATATGAAGCCCGAAGAAGTACATTTCAACGGGCTTTTTTGTTTTTATTCAAATCCTTCTTTTTTAGAGACCGATGCACATCTTTAGTGTGAGAAGGATTAAGAATGAGTTAACTAATTTCCCGTTTGTATCATTTTGAAGTTTGAACTAAAGTTCAGGCACACCTACCGTTCTGCAATTCATATTGCATAAAATAATCATATTTTATTAATTCAAAATCAATCATTCATGGGAAGTAAAATCTCAGGGAAAGACTTAATTAAATTGGGCTTTCCTCAAAACAATTCAATAAACATCGCGCTTGGGTATATCAATCGATACAAAAAGCGTGAGAAAAAAGATAGTGTCTTGGCACAAGCGAAAGAAGTTTTGCTCAAACCAAATACTTTTATGGGCGATCCAACTTGGGGTAAGATTGCTGAAAGTTTGGTAAAACCTGTAGCGCTCAAAATGCACACTTTAAGATCAGAACGTGTACCTTTTCAGATCTACGGCGAAAATGAAATAGAAGATGCCGCAAAGTATCAGCTATACGAATCTTTAAAACTTCCTGTAGCTGTCAAAGGTGCACTTATGCCAGATGGCCATGCAGGTTACGGACTTCCGATAGGTGGAGTATTGGCTACAGATAATGCCGTCATACCCTACGGTGTCGGTGTCGATATTGGTTGTAGGATGAGTCTGTCCATTTTTGATTTGCCAGGCACATATGTCAATGGCCGAGAAGATGAATTGAAAAACATACTTCAAGATCACACCAAATTTGGTATGACAGAGACGCACAAAATCAAAGCCGACCATGCCGTGCTGGATAGGAAAGAATTTAGTGAAATCCCTTTGCTCAAAGGCATGTTCGACAAAGCATACAAACAGCTCGGTACCTCAGGTGGCGGAAACCATTTTGTGGAGTTTGGTATCGTGGATATCGAACAGACATTGCCTGAATGGAAACTCAAATCGGGAAGCTATTTTGCGGTCTTGTGCCATAGTGGTTCGCGTGGATTGGGTGCCAATATTGCCAAACATTATACGGCCCTCGCTATGAAGCAGTGTCCTTTGCCACGTCAGGTGCAACATCTGGCGTGGTTGGACCTGAACACACACGACGGTATGGAATATTGGCTAGCAATGAACTTGGCAGGTGATTACGCAGCCGCTTGTCATGAAGACATTCATCGACGGCTTAGTAAAGCACTAGGCAGACGAGTCTTGCTCAATATATCCAATAGCCATAATCTTGCTTGGCGTGAAATTGTAGATGGTAAGGAATGTATTGTACATCGAAAAGGTGCAACTCCTGCTTCTCGTGGTGTAGCTGGCATCATACCCGGATCAATGACGGCACCAGGCTATATTGTTGTTGGCAAAGGTGATGAAAATAGCATCCAATCAGCCTCTCATGGTGCTGGCAGATTGTTTTCTAGAGCGCAATGCAAAAGTCAGTTTACCCAACACGAGATCAAAAAACGGCTTAAAGATGCTGGCGTAACCTTGATCGGTGGCAGCATCGATGAGTCACCAATAGCATACAAAGATATTACTAAAGTCATGTCATTGCAAACAGAATTGGTGGACATCATGGGTACATTCACACCCAAAATAGTAAGAATGGACAAAGGGTAAAATCATGCAAAAGTTAATTCAAATCACATCAGGTCGTGGACCGGCTGAATGTACCCGAGTAGTCGCTCGGGTGCTTCAGATTTTGATAGATGAAGCTAGGACCCAAGGTCTCGAAATTCAGGTATTGCAAAAGATAGCTGGAGACGAAAATGGGACTATTGAGACAGCGCTTTTGTCTATAGAAGGCAACCAAACTTTGGGCTTTGTGGCGTCTTGGGTCGGTACAATACAGTGGATCGGCGAAAGTGAAATACGCAAAGATCACAAACGCAAAAACTGGTATATCGGTATCTTTGAAGTAGGCAATGTCTCAGATATGGAAATAAAAGATTGCGACATTTCTTACCAAGCCATGCGAAGTTCGGGTGCAGGAGGACAACATGTCAATAAAGTGAGTTCTGCGATCCGCGCTACACACGTGCCTACAGGAACACAAGTAGTAGTCATGGATAGTAGATCACAGCATCAAAACAAAAAACTGGCTTACGAACGATTGTTAATAAAAATTCGAGAGAAGCATTTTCAATCTTTGAAGACCAATGAAATCTCACAATGGAAAAACCAAATGCAGATAGAACGTGGCAATCCAGTGCG
>CALFYH010000036.1 GCA_937952155.1 uncultured Saprospiraceae bacterium | reverse complement strand
ATACAAAGACAAAACAGGACCATTTTGGTACAATGCGATCAAAGATGGTGGTATTTATGATGGGCAAATCTATAAATCATTTGATTTT
Organism: uncultured Saprospiraceae bacterium; assembly: GCA_937952155.1. Classification (GTDB taxonomy): domain Bacteria; phylum Bacteroidota; class Bacteroidia; order Chitinophagales; family Saprospiraceae; genus OLB9. Next base: position 25,428 of record CALFYH010000036.1, on the reverse strand, counting down.
GTCAAAGATAATAATGTCAAAGATCCAGATGCTAAACTTTCACAAATGGGAGATGGATTCTTTACGCCTTTTATAACATCCAAATTTGAAACCCAATTTGACTTTCCTTATTACTTGAGCCCTGCAAACAGAGATGTTATGGCTTATGTTACGTCTGCAAATGCGCCAAGCTTAAGATATCGGGATTTAAATAATGTGGACATAATTTTTACAAGCGATAAATCTAAGTGGAGTAAATGTATTGTAGTAGAAACGGGATTCGTTGACCAAACAACTACAGGTCTTGAAACAATTGGCAATACAAAAAATTTTGAAATGCGTATATCACCATCAATTGATGAAAATGGCGTTGAAATTCCAGTCTCTACAGGTTTTTCTTACTTCCCAGGATATGCAGTAGATGTCGAAACAGGAAAGCGATTGAATATATTTTTTGGTGAAAACAGTATCTATTCTGGTGAAAATGCCACACATATGCAAAGCCAAAAACCAATTGGAGGCGATATGATCTTTAATCCATCATCTGAATTGATAATAGAAGAATTGTTAAATTCAAATCTACCATCAGAGCAAAAATTAGCATTAATTGCTGGAGCACAACACTATATTTATGTAACCAGAATGGAGTATGATGGATGTGCGGCATTTGGTGAAAGACTAAAACGTTCAGCATCAGGTGCTGGCCCTAGTATAATTAATAAAGCTAAGGTAATATCAGCTATTACATGGACATCTTTTCCAGTAATGTCACTTGCATCATTGACCAACGGGCTCATCCCAAATGACCTTACGGTAAGCATAAGAGTGGACAATACGTATTCTAGCAGTCGAATATATCAGGTTGAAAAAGAAAGAGCTTGCCTGACAACTGGAGACAATCCAGTTTATGAATTTGGATTTGAAAAATTGGATCCTAATGCTCAAAATAATCTATCTTTAGACAATGTTTTTATCAGCCCCAATCCTGTAAGACTAAGCAATAATTCGACTGTATTTCGACTCCTAAATCTACCAGATGATACAGAAATTCAAATCATGGATATGCAAGGACAAGTCAAGTGGAAAGCAGATGCATCGTCAGGAGACAAACAGACTTACCTCGGACCGGGCAGTACATCTATAGAATTTACCTTGGAAGGAAGTCGCTTTTTACCTGGTTTGTATCTCATAAGTATCAAAGACAAGAAATCAGGTAAAATGTCAACTTTAAAATGGGTCGGCTTGTGACAATTGCGCAAACTTAGAAGTGCAAAAGAAGTAAATAAAATCTTTTTGAGCAGATCGTTGTTGTAAATCGTATCAAAAAAATTTATGGCAACACAGTGGTATCAGGGCAAGGTCTTACAAATTCGACAATTAACAACTTCGGTAAGACAATTTTTTATTGAGGTACATCCGAATGAAACAATTTTTGACTTTTTGCCTGGGCAATTTATTACTTTAGACTTACCTGTTAGCGATAAAAGACTCAACAGGTGGCGCAGTTATTCGATAGCAAACCATCCAGATGGGACCAATATCTTGGAATTATGTATCGTACAATCTGACGAAGGTCTAGGAACAAAATACCTTTTCCATGAGGTAGTCGAAGGCGATGAATTGAAATTTAAAGGACCTGATGGAGGATTTGTTTTGCCAGGAAATTTACAAACAGAACTGGTATTTATCTGCACAGGCACAGGAATAGCACCATTCAGAAGCATGATCAATAAAGTGATCAAAAACGACATGAGTTTTAAGCAAATTCACCTTATTTTTGGCTGTCGTACTGCTTCAGATATTCTTTATAAAGATGAATTTCAAAAGGTTGTAGAAGAAAAAATCAATTTCAAATACGATGTAGCACTTTCGCGGGACGATCATCCTGACTTTCATCATGGGTACATTCATGATATTTACTTGAAGCAATATGCTGAAGTATCGCCAGATAGACAGTTTTATTTGTGTGGTTGGTCGAGTATGATCGACGAAGCGGTAGTGAATCTTATCATAAAAATGGGATATGACAAGTCTCAGATTCATTATGAGTTGTATGGCTGATCAGATACCAGATATCATATGAAGCTGTATTACAAAGACACATTACGGTTCATCAGCAAGATGACCTTCAGGCGTATTTTGAATATAGTCAAGATATTTTTATCATTTCACATCACAAAGCTGACAAAAAAACCGATCCAATGGGGCTTACCCATGACGATTTCTTTCGAGCCGACAACTGCTTGTAACTTGCGATGTCCCGAATGTCCATCTGGTTTGCGTATCTTCACTCGTGAAACAGGAAACCTAAAAGAAGATTTTTTCAGAGCAACCATTGATGATTTGTACAAAGAGTTGATGTACCTGATCTTTTATTTTCAAGGTGAGCCATACATCAATCCTAAGTTTCTCGACATGGTCAAATATGCTTCTGAGAAGGGCATTTACACCATTACATCCACCAATGGCCATTTTCTGAATGATGACAATGCGAGAAAAACCATCGAATCGGGATTGGACAGACTGATCATTTCTGTAGATGGCACGACACAAGAAGTATACGAAAATTACCGTAAAGAAGGCAATCTAGAAGCCGTACTACAAGGCGCCCGAAATGTCGTAAAATGGAAAAAACAACTCAATTCTTCGACACCACATTTGATATTTCAGTTTTTGGTAGTAAAGCCCAACGAACATCAAATCCCCCAAATCTACAAGCTGGCAAAAGAGATAGGCATCGACGAAGTAAAACTCAAAACGGCGCAAGTGTATGATTACGTACACGGAAATGAGCTTATACCGGAACAACAAAAATACTCGAGATATAGCAAACAAAATGACGGCACTTACCGTGTAAAAAACCAATTATTGAACCATTGTTGGAAGTTATGGCATGCTTGTGTCATTACTTGGGATGGATTGGTCGTACCATGTTGTTTTGACAAAGATGCAACCCACAGACTTGGCAATCTGAAAGAGTTGAAATTCAGAGACATCTGGCAAGGTCCTTCATACCAGCAATTCAGATCATCATTGCTACAAGGTAGAGATAAGATCGATATTTGTACCAATTGCACTGAAGGCTGTAAAGTTTGGGCAGAGGAATAATCTACTTTATCCCGTGCTTGCCTTTATACCACGCAATCGTATTGGAGATAGCGCTATCCAGATCGGTTTCTGGCACAAAACCCAAGATACGTTTGGCTTTATCGATGGAGAAGTAGTAATCTTTACCGCCATTATTCATCCGGTATTTCGTAAGTAGCGGTGCGTTTTTGATATTAAAAAACAAATATACGGACTCCATCATCCCAGCAATGATATTTCCAATACTTAAAGGAATAGACATCGAAGGATTTTTGATGCCTAAGGCTGCAGCCAATTTTTCGGTAAATTGTTTCCAAGTAATATCCAATCCATCAGTGATGATAAATGCCTCTCCAACAGCCTGATCATGTGTAGCTGCCAGAGCTATTGCTTTGGTTAGATTTCCTACATATACGGGACAAGTTTTGGACATACCACCATTGACATATCCACCTTTGCCTTGGACCATGATGTCAAGATATTTTTCAATAAATGTGTGGTCTTTGGGGCCAAAAACATTACCAGGTCTGATGGCAGTCACTTCCATTGTTGACGATTTGAAATGACTCATCAACCACTTTTCGGCTTCCCATTTTGAGACGCTGTAGTGAAAACCTTGGGTATTAATGGGTGCATTTTCGTCAATCATACCAGATGCACCGAATCCATGTATTGCTACTGAACTCAAGAGTACAAATCGTTTTACGCCCGCTTTTTCAGCCGCTAAGGCAAGATTTTTGGTACCTTCAAAATTGATTTTCATAAATAGTTCCAATGGTCCCCAATCGGATGCAAGTCCTGCATTATGAATGACAATCGATACACCATCTACGGCTGAAGCCAGTGAAACAGCATCTGTGACATCACCATAAACAAGATTAACGTTTATTCCTTCCAATAAGCTTAAGTCAGAATTTTTACGTACCAAGCCTCTCACAGAATAGCCTTCATTTGCCATTCTTTCCACAATGTGAGAACCAATAAATCCATTAGCTCCAGTCACCAAAACGATTGGTTTCTCCATCATCGGTTATGTAAATATATGATGAAAATATCTGTCAATACACCCAAAGATGCATGTACTAAAAATACATACCAAAATGATCTGCTACGCAAGGCCACAAAACCTAAGAAAATACCTACCGGAATAGATAGGATGATCTCTGCAAATGGTTTGTCTATATGGATCAGACACGAAGATATCGTCTGTATCAAGATGGCTTCCATTACTCCATAACGTTCTTTCAGGCCAAAAAGAAGATATCCTCTAAAATAAAACTCCCAAGCGATATAATAGAAAACGGTATAAAATAGGTGATAGACTGGTAATTGGTTTTTATGCTGAATCAATGCCTTCGCCAATGGATATTCAGATGTCACGTTTGGATCAAAAGACCCGCAAAAAGCAAATGGAACTACCAAAAATAAAAGACTTAACACTAAAAATTTAACACCATAACGGGTATCTCCCAATCCAAAACCAAACTCAGACAAAGGCTTTTCCCACAATAACAAGATATGGAGCATCGGGAGAACAAACATCAAAATAAAGAATCCGACAAATTGGAGTTCATAAGAAATAATATTGCCAAGCTCATTCTGTGATAAAGACGGAAACAGTTTTAAAAAATGACTTGATTGGCTGAAATATCGGTATAATGTGATCAATATTGGAGCGGAGATCAGTAGGAAATAAAAATGAAGGTCTCCTACCTTGAATTGCAATATGTCTTGTATTTTTTGCTTCATAATGCTTCATCAACTAAATGGCTATTGAACCGGGAAGAATATTTTTCATATAAATAAGTACCCAGATAGACTGATATTAATGCCCAAATTGCCCCAGAAAGGATGTCCAAGATATAATGATACCGTAGATATACCAAAGAGAAAATAATAATAATACTCAATACGACATAAGACTTGAATATCTTCCGATAATAGCGAGATGCAAGAAAGGTAATTACGATCAATATCGACGTGTGCAGGCTCGGAAAACAATCAAGTGTACTAGGTTCGCACTTATTGATAAAATCCCTGAGCGGCTCTGCCAAAAACAAGCCATCTAATGATACTGTATGTTCATTTGCCAAATAATATCTTGGGCCTTCGACAGGAACAAAGAAATAAGCAATATACGCACCATAATAATTGATAAATAAGGTAAAAAGCGATATTTCTACTTCACGGTATTCCTTATTCCTATAAAGCAAAATGATCAAAATTACAGGCATCAAAAAATAAATAAAATAAAGCAGGTAAAGCACTTCTGTCAACAATGGAAAAATGAGTCGCTGCATCCAAACAGTAGGCGATATGCCAAAAACTTGTTTGTCCAAAATATCAATCCAAGCGTCATATCGGATGTCGCCTACAAATATCGGTAAAAGTCCAGAAATAGATTCGTACAGTACGATAAATATGACTACAGCAGACAGAAGATAAAACAAATTATATTTTATATGCTTGTTTATATTTCTGAAGTAAGCTAAGGCAACAATAAAAATTAATACAATTCCATACAGTGCATAGAGCTTATCGGTATATGGGTTGTAATCGTGGGTAGTAATCAAAAATCCAATCAATACGGCAAGAAAACCCATATTCAAAAGGTCTATCAAACTAAACATGCTTGCCTTTACTCTAGGATGCATTGCAAATAATAATTATTTTTAAAGAGGGCGCAAAATTAACTAAATTTTGTAACATCCTATGTCCTAGCACATATTATTAAACAGCTTTAGGAATAATGAAATCGTAGATAATATTAAAGATTAAAAAATTTACCTTATCAACCCGTTTCCCATCAACTGATTTTTAACTTCCCTTTCGTTTAATATCCTATTTTAATTTACCTTTGTACCATTTAGGATCTAATAAAATAATCGTGATACAGACAGATATTTTAGTCATAGGTGCAGGTGTCGCAGGATATTCATTTGCTATCCGCATGGCGCAAAAAAGACCGGATCTCAAGATCATGGTCCTAACCAAAACCCATCAAAAGGAGTCCAACACCAGTTATGCACAAGGTGGAGTAGCAGCTGTATGGGACAATAATATTGACCATTATAACAAACACATAGCGGATACGCTTGATGCTGGAGACGGTATTTGTGATCCCAAAATCGTGGAAATCGTAGTAAAAGAAGGCCCAGAACGTGTCAAGGAGATCATAGAATGGGGCGCACGATTTGACAAAAATAAAAAAGGTGATTATGATCTAGGTCGTGAAGGTGGACATTCTGAAAATCGGATTTTGCACTATAAAGATATCACTGGATGGGAAATACAAAGGACATTAAATGAAAAAGCTCGCGAATATCCCAATATCGAATTTCATGAGCACTATTTTGCTATAGATATCATCACACAGCATCATCTAGGTAGAAATGTAACCAGGCTTACACCAGATATCGAATGTTATGGTGCATATGTATTCAATAAAAATAGCAAAGAAATAGAGACAATACTTGCGCGAAATACGGTTTTGGCTACTGGTGGCGCTGGTCAGGTATATAAAAGTACCACCAATCCTGTGATAGCTACAGGTGACGGTATTGCTATGGTATATCGTGCAAAAGGAAGAGTCGCCAATATGGAATTTATGCAGTTTCATCCTACATCACTCTTTAATCCAGCTGGCGAAAATCCAGCATTCTTGGTATCAGAAGCGGTAAGAGGATTCGGTGGCGTACTTCGTACTACTGATGGTAAAGAATTTATGGACAAGTATGACGAAAGATTATCACTTGCGCCTAGAGATATTGTAGCCAGAGCGATAGATAATGAAATGAAAATCCGAGGTGACGAATACGAATATCTGGACTGTACGCATCTAGATCAGGAAGCTTTTTACAATCATTTTCCCAATATTACGGATAAATGCAAGAGTTTGGGTATAGATCCGTCAAAAGATTTTATTCCCGTGGTGCCAGCTTGTCACTATACTTGTGGTGGTATCCTTACGGACGAGATGGGCAGGACCAGTATTTCGAGATTATATGCAGCTGGCGAATGCACCTGTTCTGGACTGCATGGTGCCAATCGACTCGCTTCCAACTCACTGCTAGAAGGATTAGTCTTTGCAGATAGAATTCATCTGGATATTATAGAAAATATTGACAAAACGAGTCTTGAGAGCAATATCCCCGAATGGGATGCTGAAGGAACGACCGAACCCAAAGAAATGGTGTTATTGACCCAAAGCTTGAAGGAATTGAAAGAGATCATGAGCAGTTATGTAGGTATTGTACGGACCGATGTGCGCCTGAAAAGAGCTTTGGATCGCCTACATTTACTATACACAGAGACGGAGTCGCTTTATTTGAATACCATCATATCACCACAACTTTGTGAATTAAGAAATCTAATAACCATCGCATACCTGATCACTAAGGCTGCCCAAATGCGCAAAGAAAGCAGAGGATTGCATTATAACACAGATCATCCAAACCAATTCAATTATACCGAAACCACTTACTTGTAAATTAATACATACATTGCAATGGATAAGAAAGAAAAAGAAAATCATGCATTTTTTACAGAATGGTTGGAAAAACTGCAACAAGAATCATGGCAACTTGAGTTGTTGATTTCTGGATTTGCCATTGTAGGTATTTATTCCACAAGGACAATTATTGCTGATTTTCAATTTTACAGAATCAATGAACTGTATTCTGAATTAGGCATCCTTGTAGGCATGTTGACTTATGTATTCAAGACAGGATGGCTTATTTTCTTTATTAATCTGATAGTGCATGTCATTTTGCGTGGACTCTGGATTGGGACGATTGGGCTGAGGTATGTATCTAGCGAGATCGATTATGATAATATGAGATACGCTGATAGATTTACCAATTTTCTAAAATACAAAGTAGGTAGTTATGATCATTTTATCGAGAGATTAGAGAAACTATGTAGTGTACTTTTTGCATTTACCTTTCTTCTTTTCCTATTTTGTTTGTCTCTCTGCATTTTTATGTTTGAGTTGATTTTTATATTTATAGTAATAGAAAAATTGTTTCCAAATTCGCAAGATGCCATTGCAGTTGGTGGACTTTTGGCTTTGTTTTTTCTGCTTTTGGGCTCACTTGTATTTATAGATTTGATCTCTTTGGGTGCATTAAAAAAGATTAAAGATAAGCGTGTATCAACAGTTTATTTTTATATCTACCGATTTATCAGTTTTATTACTTTGTCATTTTTGTATCGACCATTGCTCTATAATTTTATAGACAATTCATATACACGTAAGCTATTTTACTTGTCTTTACCTTATATTTTTATTGTAATGGGCGGATATAAAATTATCGAAAACAATCCCAATCCATACTTGCCCGATAAAAACCTTTTATTATCAAAAGGTCTTACAATTGATGACTACTATTATGATGATTTAAGAAATATAAAATTGCAAGAATTTCCGAATGAAGAAAGAAAGATAAATAAGCAAACGTTAAAAGTGATTTCGCTACAGGAGTTTAATATTAATAGTAATAATAGCACCATCTTCATCCGATTGGACAAAAATATGGTCAAATTGGTGGAATTGGATTCTACGATTTCACCATTTAAGAATCCAGGATTGTCAATGCGCTGGTGGTTTAATCGAGAAAAGATAGAAGACAAAACAGTTCTTGCGACAAAATCTGGTAAAGAAAAAGAATTGAGTACTTTGATAAATGAACGAAAACAACTCAAAAAGAAAAAAGACCTAAATAATGAAGCTAAAATAGATAGCCTAAATGACCTTATTGCTCAAAAGACTAAATTTTGGGAAGAAAAGATTAATAATGCCACGGATTTACATTTACAAAACATTCAGAAAAAGTATCTTGAAAATATAAGCTTGTACATTGACGCTACTAAAGTGGAATTGAATCAATGTTTTTATTATACACATCCGCACTTTAAAGAACAAGGGCTGAAATGTTTTTTTGATACGGATACGCTATCCAATGGAATACATTATGTAAAATTTATAAGAAATGTTTTAGAGAATGATGATCAAATTGAAAAAGATTCATTAATTTTACCGATCAACAAACATTAAATCAAACAAAATGAGCATCAATCCACTTTGGCTTAAGTATGGAATAATATACGGTTTAATATCTGTAATATTTTCATTAGTCTATTATTATGTGATACCATTTGGCTTGGGAACAATGTCTATTATTAGCTTTATAATTATGATAGTGATTTTAGTAATAGTGGGTCGAACCCAACGGCAAGAAAATAATGACATTCTTCCTTATGGTGAAGCGCTCAAAACTACTTTCTTGACTGGTTTAGTTGGTGTTGTAATTTCTACGTTATTTACTATTATTATGGTAAATTTGATTGACCCATCTTTAGTTGAGAAATTGACAGAAATGGGAATGGAAACTGCAAGATCTATGATGGAGGCTGTAGGTATGCCTGAGGATAAATTAGCTGAAGCGATGGAAAAAGCCGAAGAAGAATCAGTAAACGGCTTTACTCCAACTAAACAATTATTAAGCATTTTCCAGTCAGCAATTTTTGTTTTGATTGTCGCTGCTATCGTCTCTATTTTTATAAAAAAGGATGAAAAATTTGCTTAATATAGTACTCTTTTTTGCAATATAATGTTTTAATTATTGTGTTAATCTATCAAAATGTGATATTGCATTTTCTAGTCTAATTCCAGCTTCATTTGCAGTGATCAAACGAATAGTTTTCATTAAGTCTGGTCCTTGCATCGTGCCGCAAACACCAATTCTGATCAATGGCATATATTCACCCATTTTCAGCCCTTGTCCTTGAATATAGTTTTTGATGCCGGTTTCTATCCCATCTTTGTCGACATTTTTCAAAATATCAGCAATAGCCAAAAGATGATGCCCTTGGTCCTGACGGTATTTCTTCTTTATGGATTCATCATCATAAACATGTGGCGCCTCAAAAAAGAATCGCGCATTTGTGATAATTTCATGTGACTTGTGGACGCGTTCCTTCATCAGACCACATACTTCAGCCAGATATTCTGTAGATACATGATATCCAGCTTCGATAGCTCGATCCTGAATCAAATAAGCCAACCTGAGATCATCGGCGTGTATGATATATTGTTGATTGAACCAAAGTGCCTTGTCTATATCAAATCTAGCACCTGATTTTACGATTTTATCCAAGCTGAATACCTTACACATATCTTCTAGGCTAATGATTTCCTGATCATTTCCTGGGCTCCAGCCCAATAATGCTAAGAAATTTAATAAGCCGTCAGCCAAATATCCGTCTTCTCGAAATCCTGTAAAGTTATCCTCTTCATGATCGCTATCCCAAGATAATGGGAAAACTGGAAAACCAAATTTTGCTCCATCGCGTTTACTGAGTTTACCTTGTCCAGATGGCTTTAGGATCAATGGAAGATGGGCAAATATCGGAGCTTCCCAACCTAAAAATCTATACATAAGTACATGGTGCGGCGTACTACTGAGCCATTCTTCACCTCTGATGACGTGTGTGATCTTCATGAGATGGTCATCGACAATATTGGCTAGGTGATATGTAGGCATTCCGTCACCTTTCAGTATGACCTTATCATCTAGTTCATTGCTGTCAAAAGTCACATGACCTCTGATCTGATCATCAAAAGAGATAGATTCATTAATTGGAATTTTCAGTCTTACAGCGACATGATCTCCTTTTTCGAGCAATTTTTGTGTTTCATCACCACTTAAGGTAAGACTATTTTTTAGGGACATTCTGGATTTGCCGTCATACTTAAATTCTGGGTCATTTTTACGCAGTACATCCAGTTCTTCAGCGGTATCGAATGCATAATACGCATTGCCGCTTTCCAACAGTCTATCCACATATTTTTTGTATAAATCTTTTCTTTCAGATTGGCGATATGGTCCATATTCACCTCCAAACTCTGGTCCTTCAGTCGGTAAGATTCCAAACCATCTGAGCGATTCGATGATGTAGGATTCAGCTCCAGGTACATATCTTGTTTGGTCCGTATCTTCTATTCTAAGGATGAAGGTACCGTTATTTTTTTTTGCAAAAAGATAATTATACAATGCTGTCCTTACACCACCTATATGCAATGCGCCTGTTGGGCTTGGAGCAAATCTTACTCTCACTGAATCCATTTTATTTCTTTTTTTGTTAATGATATTCAAAATCTTAAAATAAAAAGACGCTTTTTGGCATTTATCATCGTTGTATATCACAACGCAGCCTTATTTTTACATCTTATTGCTATTTCTGCTTTGAAGGTCAGACTGCAAAATTAACTTTAAATGCTGAAAACAGCAAAATTATATTATGTACTTAGTAAAAACACCGCCAATAATTAAAACAATATTTTCTGATTTTGTTTGGAGCATGGATACAGATTCGAAAGAAGTATTTATTACTTTTGATGATGGCCCTATTCCACAATTGACGCCGTGGGTATTGGATGAGTTAAAAAAATATGATTTCAAAGCTACTTTTTTTTGTGTTGGTGACAATGTGAGAAAATATCCAGAAATCTATCAAAGAATCATAGCAGAAGGCCACAGTGTAGGTAATCATACGTATAATCATCTTAATGGTTGGAATAATGATCTAGATACTTACCTTGAAAATATAAAGAAATGCGACAAAGTTGTTTCATCAGATTTATTTAGGCCACCATATGGGAAAATGAAACCCAATCAGTCTGCTGTTATCAAAACAGAAAAGTCAATTATCATGTGGGATGTATTAAGTGGTGATTTTGATCAGACCATTTCACAAGAAAAATGCTTGAGCAATGTGATGGACAATTTTGTACCTGGTTCTATCATCGTATTTCATGATAACCTCAAAGCTGAAAAAAATCTGAAATATGTATTACCACGATTTTTGGACCATCTGGCAAAAGAAGGCTATAAATCACAGAATCTTGATGTTTTGGAGTACGCAATGGCGTAAGCTTTTATTTAAAGTCAAAATACCAACGGTACAAAATACCACACAAACAGTGTAATCAAGATAATCGAGATGACATTCATCACAAATCCAACCTTTATCATATCCTTCATTTTGATGTGATTACTTGCAAAAACTATCGCATTTGGTGGTGTACCCATCGGCAACATGCCGGCACAACTTGCTGCCAATGTCATAGGAATTCCCAATAACAGTGGATTGATATGTAAACTATCGGCCATAGATGATACAACCGGAGCAAAAACGATGACTTGCGCTACATTACTCATTACCTCGCTTATAAAAATAGACAAAACAGTAATCAGACAGATCAACAAAAATATATTAGTGGTACTTCCCGACAACCAATTGCCTAGAATGCTGATCAATCCTACCTTTTCTAACGCTTCAGCAAGGCAAATACCACCACCGAAAAGTAATAAAATGCCCCAAGCCATTTTGTTAGTATCCTGCCAACGAAGCAATGGAGTCTGTTCCTCTTCATGATTGCGGATACCGGAAGGAATCATAAATAACAGGATAGCTGCTATCATAGCAATTACAGTGTCATCCAATTTGACAGCACTTTGTACACCATTGATCAACGATCTGAAAATCCATAAACTTGCGGTAAGAATAAATACAGACAGGACTCTTTTTTCGGCAATTGACATTGGCCCAAGTTCTTTGATTTCTTGGTTTAACAAATTTTCTGATTCTTGAATAGCAATAATCTTACTTGGGTAAAGCCATTTTACCATCACAAAATACAATGCAAATAAAAGGATCAATGACAAAGGTGTTGCGATAGACATCCAGCTCATAAAATCTACTTCGGACCCATATTTTGTCTGAAAATATCCAATATAGGCTACATTTGGAGGTGTACCTATGATAGTGGCAATACCACCGATATTAGATGCGTAGGCTATGGCCAACATTATAGTCATATTAAAGAAAGGATAATTAGCACCTTCTTGTTTGTTTTTTGCAATGACGGCTATAACTGATAGGGCGATAGGGTACATCATCATAGTGGTAGCTGTATTGCTCAGCCACATGGACAAAAGTCCCGTTGCCAAAATAAATCCTAGAACAATGCGATCACCTTTAGTGCCTGTAAGCCGAATGATATTTAAAGCAATGCGACGATGCAAGTGCCACTTTTCTATCGCTAATCCAAGCATAAATCCACCGAAAAATAAAAATATTACTGGATTGGCGAATGATTTTGCAGTGGCATCCAATGGTGATATCTTAAATAATGGAAATAAGACCAATGGAAATACGGCAACTACCGGCATTGGCAAGGCATCACTTACCCACAAAAAAATCATCAATATGGCAATAGATAACACCTTTGATGATGCGCTTTCGAAAGCAAAAGGATTTAGGTACCAGAACCCAAATGAAATCAAAACTCCTATAAAAATCAGAATCTGACTCTTGTATTGACTAAAAAGAGGCTTAAACATCTTAGATTTTTACTATTTTATAGTATGATGAGGATTCAGGATAACTCATCCGCAGAATAAATAATCCCGTTGGCAAGTTGGACAAGTCTAAATTAATTTGGTTTTCATCCAAATCAATTATCGGGACAACACACGATGATCCATTGGTGTCATATATGGATGTTACCAAGTCTTTGGGCACTTTTTGGCCGAATGAAATGGTAAGTAAATCAGCAGTAGGATTTGGTAAGATCTGAATGGAACTAGTGGTATCTTCTACTTCAGTTTTAATTTCCCAAACCTTATCCAAATAAGCAAATCGCAAATCTATCCATGATTTAAGATGGTTTACTTCTTCTGCATAGGTATTTCCAATATAGTAATTAGGCCAAACGTATTGACCCAAAACAGGCCATTTTTGAAAATTGCGTACTTGTGATTTGTTTAATAATACCGAAATTGAGTCTATTAAATGATTTACACGATTTCCAGAAAATTCCTTTTGTCTTAATGTCTTCCATCTCATTTTTAATTGGGAATAGAAAGCTTCATCTTCCAAAAACTTTTTCCACCAAAAATGGACTACCCATCCGTCATCTCCACAAACATCATTAAAATTTAGAATTACTAAGCCTTCTGGATTGCCTTGAGTACAATAATCTACATTTCCAAAACCAAGATTAAAATCCCAAACAGGTCCGAATTTTAATTTACCGCCTTCGCTATCTCGATCCTTGTGCATAAATGTACTAAGTCTGTATGCATCAGGATTTTTGGTAAGTTCATTGATTATTATGAAATCTATCAGGGATTCTATATCCATATATTTTCTATATCCATTTATTGGATCTTTGTAATTTGAAGATTTTAAACTGGTTTCGGCTTTATTCATGAAATTGATAATATAGTCTTTTTGTGCTTGCGTGATCAATGAAGCTTTAGGATAATCGAATTGGAAAAAAGTATTTTGCCAAGCATTCGTATATGGTTTGAATGGCGAAATCCATCCTTGACCACTATTGGATCCTGTCTCTTTGTCCAGTTTTATAATATAGCCACCGGTCAAAGCGTCACCATCATTGTCAGTTGGTTCCAATTTTTCTATATCAACCCGATTTTTATCCCGTTTTATCTTTTCTACCAATAAATAAATTCCTTGGTATTCATCGTTGATGATAACTTCGGTATATCGCACCCTTGGTGCATAAGCCATAATGTCTCCAGCTAGTATATATGCTAAACCATCTCTCATCAATGTTTTATCGTTATAACTGGCATTTAATGTCCAATCACTTTCTTTAGGCATACCTAATAGACTTACACTCTTGTCTTCTCCTGTTTCATCACGTGTTTCGAATCCATAAGGAAATTTAGGAAAACTTAGAGAAGTCGATCCGCGGTATTCTATCCCGATTTTGCCATTGTATTCGGTTGGTACATCATTTATATCATTTTCTATTCCTAGGCCATTATAAATAATCTTCAAATCTGCTGAAGTCTTTACATCATCAAGTATTTCATTGCCATTAGTATTTATTATAATGATAGGTAGGTTAGATTTTTTGAAGTCAACCTGTCCACTTGTTTGGTTGTAAACAAAAACAAAAAATATAAAACTTGCTAAAACACGCATCATCAATTTTTTCGTAAAGATAAAGCAGAAATTAGTCCGCAAAGATTTTTTTAATAATTAGGGCTATATATTTTTTATTACCGCAAGTTAAAATTATAAAAACTTTACTTAAAGTATAATAAAATAATAACTTTAAACCTTAATAATGACAAATTTAAAAAATAATTTGTAAAAATACTTGATTTAATAAAATAAATAATTTAACTTTGAGTTTAATTTATTAAAGCCAGTTCAATATGTCTGTTATTACCAAGGAAAATCAGTTATTAAAAGGTGGAGAATTTCTGATCAAAGAAAGTCAGTTTGTTGATATGTTCATTCCTGAAGATTTTAATGAAGAACAACAAATGATCAAAGAAACAGTACGAACATTTGTAGAGCAAGATATCCGACCATTTGTAGATAGAATTGAAAAATTAGAAGATGGTCTCATTCCTTCTAAATTAGACATTTTTGCAGAACTTGGCTTATTAGGCACACACATGCCTGAAAGTTTAGGTGGCAGTGACCTTGATTATATAACTAATACATTAATCGGTGAAGAAGTAGGACCTTCAGGATCTTTCAGTGTGAGTTACAATGCACACACAGGAATCGGAATGCTGCCTATATTGTATTATGGTTCAGAAGAACAAAAGTTGAAATATTTGCCAAACCTGATTGCAGGTAAATTGAAAGCAAGCTACTGTCTTACCGAACCATCAAGCGGATCTGACGCATTATCTGCAAAGTCCACAGCTGTTTTGAATGAAGCAGGTACACATTATATTCTCAATGGCCAAAAAATGTGGATTACCAATGCTGGATTTGCGGATATTTTCACGGTATTTGCCCAAGTTGATGGCGACAAGTTTACAGGTTTCATTTTAGAAAAAGGTATGGAAGGATTCACTTTGGGCGTTGAAGAAAAAAAGCTTGGTATCAAAGGATCTTCTACCAGACAAATATTTATGGAAAATGTGATGGTGCCTGTTGAAAACCTTTTGGGTGAAATAGGCAAAGGACATCTCATCGCTTTCAACGTACTTAATACTGGTAGATTTAAACTTGGCGCATCTTGCCTTGGTGGATGCAAAGAAGTAGTAAGCGCCAGTATAAGATATGCCAATGAACGTGAGCAATTCAAAAAGTCAATATCAACATTTGGAGCTATCCAATATAAACTTGCCGAACAGACAATTAGAACATTTGTGACGGATTCAGCGGTGTATAGGACGGCTCACTTGATTCAGATGGCCGAAAATGCCAATAAAGAATCAGGGCTCGACTTTGCAAATTCAAAACTAAATGCTGCAGAAGAATATGCCCTAGAATGCTCGATCATTAAGATAATTGGTTCTGAAACACTGGATTATGTGACTGATGAAGCCGTACAAATTTACGGTGGTATGGGCTACTCCGAAGAAGGCGATATTGCTAGAGCTTATAGAGACTCGCGAATCAACAGAATTTTTGAAGGTACAAACGAGATCAACAGATTAGTAATACTCAGTTCCATATTGAAATCTGCTATGAAAGGTGAGCTCGATCTGATGACACCAGGCATGGCCATCCAAAATGAGCTGATGAATGGCGTATCTAGTGGGATCGTATACGAAGGTGCTTATGCTGCAGAACAACAAGCAGTAGCCAACTTCAAAAAAATCTTGATAATGTTACTAGGTAGCGCCGCTCAGCAAGCAATGGGCGGACAGCTTAATCTTAAAACTGAGCAGGAAATCTTGATGAACTTGTCAGATATTATTATCGAGATTTTTAATACCGAAAGTACATTGATGCGTGTATTAAAGATAGCGGAAACCTATCCAGACAAAGACCTAGACTTGTACAATGCCATATTAAAGACATATTTTCATGATGCGACAAGTAGAGTCACAAAGCATGGTACTGATGCAATTGCCTCATTTATACCAGCAGAAATGCAAGGTGCATTTATAACAGGCTTACGAAAATATACCAAATATCCGCTTCAAAATATCAAGGAAAACAGACGTAAGATCGCGACAGCCATGAGCTCAGCTGCAAAATATGCGTTGTAAGATTTTCACTATTGATTTAGTGATTGCTTAACCAGTTTCGAGCATTTACGAATGCTTCTAGCCAAGGCGATACTTCATCTTGACGACCATCTGGATAATAAGCCCAGTTCCATTGGAATATTGATCTTTCGATATGAGGCATCATCACAAGGTGTCGTCCGTCGGAGTTGCAAAGCATGGCAGCGTTATATGCTGAACCATTTGGATTCGCAGGATAATTTTCATATCCATATTTTGCTACAATATGA
Source organism: uncultured Saprospiraceae bacterium (assembly GCA_937952155.1). GTDB lineage: Bacteria > Bacteroidota > Bacteroidia > Chitinophagales > Saprospiraceae > OLB9. Next base: position 8,057 of record CALFYH010000036.1, on the reverse strand, counting down.
TAATCTGATTCTGGATTAGGGAGCATAAATTTGCCTTCGCCATGAGATATCCAAACACCCAATTTTGCACTTGCTAATGAGGCCATCATGATCGAATTGTTTTCCTGAACAACAACAGATGTAAAGCCGCTTTCGTGTTTTTGAGAGTCATTATGATGCATTACGGGTTTAAGATCATGCTCTGTGTGGAGCAATCCCAATTCAATAAACAACTGGCAACCATTACAGATACCTACAGAAAGCGTGTCCTCTCGTGCAAAAAAATTGCTTAAAGCTCGATTGGCTTTTTCATTGTATTTGAATGCACCAGCCCAACCTTTGGCAGATCCTAAGACATCAGAATTTGAAAATCCGCCAACTGCGCCGATAAACCTGATATCTTCTAGCGTTTCACGTCCAGAGATCAAATCGGTCATGTGTACATCTTTCACATCAAAACCAGCGAGATACAAGGCATGAGCCAATTCTCTTTCAGAATTGCTACCTTTCTCACGAATTATTGCCGCTTTTATCCTGCCATCTGAAGGAATTTCAGGAAGCTTTCCCGTAAAATGATTCGGAAAATCAAAATGTAAAGCTTGGTTTTTATAATTTGAAAAACGTGCTTGAGCATGGTTTTGACCCGATTGTCTGATATCCAAAAGGTAAGATGTTTTGTACCAAATATCTCTCAATTTAAGGACATCAAGTGTAAAGGAATCTTTTCCATTTACGATACTAACAGTGCCACCAGATTTAAATTTTCCGATGCGTACACACGGTACGGAAGTATCTTTAAAGGCAGAGATGATGGATTCTTCATGGCTGGACGCAGCTTGAAAAACTATTCCCACGTTCTCAGCAAATAGCAACTTAATACTATCTGTTTCTCCTAACTTATCTAAAATAAATTCAGCGCCACTATTTATGCCTGCAAAGGTCATTTCCAGCAATGTTGTGATCAACCCACCACTTCCTACATCGTGTCCAGCAACAATTTGATCGTTTTGAATCAAAGATTGTAATACATTAAATGCCGCTTTAAATTTATTGGCATCCGATACATCAGGAGCATTTTGCCCTATCTTGCTTATGACCTGAGCGAAAGATGATCCACCCAATTTATAATCCGAAAATGACATATTAATATAAAAAATGTCTCCACCATCGGCTTTTAATGTAGGTTCGATTACTTTTCGAATGTCAGTACAATGTCCTGCAGCACTAATAATTACTGTACCAGGTGCAATCACTTCCTGATCTGGATATTTTTGTTTCATCGAAAGTGAGTCCTTTCCTGTGGGAATATTTATACCCAATTCGATGGCGAAATCAGCACAAGCTTGAACTGCTTGATACAATCTGGCATCTTCACCTTGGTTTTTGCAAGCCCACATCCAATTGGCAGACAACGAAATGCCTTCCATTCCATTTTTTATTGGTGCCCAAATGATATTTGTCAATGCTTCGGCTATACTATTACGACTTGCCGCTTCGGGATCTATCAATCCTGATATTGGCGAATGTCCTATAGAAGTAGCAATTCCTTGGTGCGTATCATAATCAAGTGCCATCACACCACAGTTGTTTAATGGCAATTGCAATGGTCCTGTACATTGTTGTTTCGCTACTCGTCCGCCAACACACCTATCTACTTTATTAGTCAACCAGTCTTTACAGGCTACAGCTTCCAATTGCAAAACCTGCGCTAAATAATCTTCAAATTTTTCTGATGTATAGTCCAGATCTTCATATTGTTTCTGAATAGTAGTGTCCGAAATGACCATTTTTGGACTTGAACCAAACATATCACTTATGGCCAAATCTATGGGTTTTTGTCCCGTTTTTTGAGAATGAAATACAAATCGATGGTCATTTGTGATGCTACCTACTTGATAAAACGGTGCTCTTTCACGCAAGGCAATACGTTCCAAAAGTTTGGTATCATTTTCAGATAAAACAAGTCCCATTCTTTCTTGGGATTCGTTGCCAATGATTTCTTTTGCAGAAAGGCTTGGATCACCAATAGGCAATGCATCCAGTTCAATACATCCACCTGTGGCTTCTACCAATTCTGACAAACAATTAAGATGTCCACCAGCACCGTGGTCATGGATGGATATTATTGGATTGTGTTCACTTTCTATCAGTGCACGAATTGCGTTTGCCACTCTTTTTTGCATTTCGGGATTGGACCTTTGGATCGCATTCAGTTCGATTCCTGAGCCGAAAGCACCAGTATCTGCAGAAGAGACTGCTGCGCCGCCCATGCCTATCCGATAATTGTCTCCACCCAAAACTATAATCTTGTCACCTTCAGATGGAGAAAGTTTTTTAGCTTGTTCGGCTTTGCCATAACCGATACCACCAGCAAGCATGATGACCTTGTCAAACCCTTGAGTAGCGTTATTTTCTTGATGCTCAAATGTAAAGACAGAACCAGCTATTAATGGCTGACCAAATTTATTGCCAAAGTCCGAAGCACCATTTGATGCTTTGATGAGAATATCCTTTGGTGTTTGGTAAAGCCAAGGTCTTTCAGGTACATTTTGTTCCCATGGTCTTGATATTTCCAATCTAGAATATGCTGTCATGTACACAGCTGTGCCTGCAAGTGGAAGTGATCCTTGACCACCAGCAAGCCTATCCCTGATTTCACCACCAGATCCAGTAGCGGCACCATTAAATGGCTCGACTGTAGTAGGAAAATTATGGGTCTCTGCCTTTAGCGAAAGTACAGATTTGAAAGATTTTTTTTGGTAATAAGATGGTTTGTCAGCCGATTTAGGTGCAAACTGAATTACTTCAGGACCTTTTATAAAAGCGACATTGTCTTTATAAGCAGAAACGATTTCATTTGGATTTTTTGTGGAAGTTTTTTTGATCATTCCGAATAAGCTTTCAGCTTTATCGTGTCCATCAATATTAAAAATTCCATTAAATATCTTGTGGCGGCAATGTTCGGAATTGACTTGCGAAAATCCAAATACTTCGGAATCTGTCAATCGTCGCCCCATTTTCGAGCTTAGATTATCAAGATATTCAACTTCTTCGTCGCTAAGAGATAATCCTTCCAAATGATTGTATGCTGCGATATCTTCGATTGTTTTTATACTTTCAGGTACGATTTCTAAAGAAAAAATATCTTGCCCTAATTCAGTGTATTTTTGAAACAACATCGGGTCGAAAACTTGGCCTGAAGCCGCAATAAAGAAATTTTCTATCCTCTCTATACCAGAGATACTCATGTTTTGTGTTATTTCTACTGCATTGGTACTCCAAGGAGTCACCATAGATGCTCTTGGACCAATGTAATGGCCTTTTATGGTTTTTTCAGCAAGTAAGATTGCTTTTCCAAAGAGCCAACAAAGCTTATTATTATCTAATTCTGAAAGAAGTTCTCTTGATTTTACAGCAAATACATTGGAATGGGCTTTATAAAAACTGATCATACGCTTAGGTTATTTGAAAGTTTGTCAGCAGCCACAAAGGTCAGTAAATAGTATGAGAAATCGCAGAATTAAAACAACTTTAAGCAAAAGAGATTGACAAAAGATTAAAATTGAAGCTTGGACGTATAAAAAGCTATAATGTGTATCTTTAGATTATAAAAATTGGCTATTTGTATTATAAGTTTTTTATTACTCATTAACAATCTTATTATTATACATCTAAACGAATCGTTATTGGTTTGTAATATTCTAATAGACAATACATTATGTAAAAAAAAATGTAAGCTTAAAATAAAATTAACTATCAGAATATCATTAAGTTCCGATATAATTGGTTTAAATTTGTAGGCAGATAGATAAATCCCAATATTCTGTCAGCACTTTAATTACCAAAATCGATTAAAAATGAAGTACTATTTGTTATGTTCATTTATTTTGTATTGTACGTTATTGCAAGCCAAAAATTTTGAATCAAGATTACACAATGTTTCAGGATCAGTTAGCGGAATAGTTTGGCATGATGAAAATATAAATGGTATGATCGATCAGGGAGAAGATGTATTCCCTCAGATACCAGTATTTTTGTTTACATGTACAGGGCAATTTGCCGATGCTATTCTTACCCAAAATGATGGTTCATTTACTTTTTCTGGTATTTCAAATGGAAATTATAAAATTTTTGTGAGCACATCTGGAATTAACAGTTTTTATTCATTTACTATTTTAGATCCTTCTACAGATAATCAAGTAGCATCCACAGGTTATTCTGATTGTTTTTCTCTTGTGGACGAAAGCCTTGAAATCCATGCTGGCTTGGCTATTCTAGGATCAGTAGGCGATAAGGTATGGGATGACCTGAATGGAAATGGACTACAGGAAATCAACGAACCCGGAATACCAAACGTAGAAGTAGAGTTGGTAAATGTGTATTCATCAAGTATTATTCAAACGACCACAACTACATCAAATGGCATTTATTTATTTAATAATTTGATTCCAGGTGATTATTTCATACGATTTATCCCACCTTCTGGCTATCAAAAAACCATAATTAATTCGAGCGATACTCACATAAACAGTAATATTACAGATGCAAATGGTGATTTCACCACCGATGCATTTAATTTATCCCCAACAGCAAATCTATTTGATTTAGATGCAGGTTTTTACAAATGTGCCAAAATATGTGGTACCGTTTATTATGACTACAATGTTAGTGATTCTTTGGACTCAGATGAAAATGGAGTAAATGGGTTAGAGGTTAGGTTATGGAAAATAGATGGACAAGATTCCATTATTTTTGATTCAAAGTTAACTGCCCATCAGCCAGGAAGCCCTAGCAATGATGGATATTATGAGTTTTGTGTTCCTCCTGGCATTTACTATACAGAAGTACTATTAAACTCCATTACACATCTGATGCCAGGATTACCATTTGCTACCTCAAATCCAGATACATATAACCATTATTTTCTTTCAGGATCTCGATTAATTACAATCCAAAAAGTATTACAAAGTGGTGATAATTATTGTAAAATAAATGCAGGCCTTTTTTGTCCATCTTATGTTTCAGGTCAGGTTTGGTTAGATGCTTCACAAGATGGATTGAGAGACAATACTGAAGTTGTAATGCCGGGTATTACGGCTCATTTATGTTATCTTGATGGAACTGTCGTAGCACATACGGTCTCTGATGAAGCAGGATTTTGTTCTTTTGATCAAGTGCGTCCAGGTGAATATTTTATTAAGTATTTTATAGATGCTTCGCTTACTTTTACAACTCCTTTAACTGGTTTACAAACCATTGATTCTGATGTCACTGGTGCATACGGTGACGGAACTACCAATTATTTTAATCTAGGTATTTGTGATACCATGAGAAATATAGATGCTGGTACAACGTATAAAGTTTTACCTGTTTTCTGGAAGGATATCAGTGTGAAATCTACATCAACAACCAATCTGCTGACTTGGACTGTAGAATCAGAGATAAATGTAAGTCATTATCTTGTTTCAAAATATAAAAAAGAGTATAATCAATGGCGAGATTGTGGAGAAGTAGCTGCTTTCGGGTTCTCAAAGGAAAGGTCATATAGTTTTGAGGATATAGACATTGAAAACGGTCAGAATATTTACAAAATAATTGCTGTGGATTATGACGGAAAGAGGCATATTAGCCCTTTAGCATCTGTAAATAGAACCGAAAGACAAACTGAATTAAATATAACGCCAAATCCAGCATCAGAATCTGTGGTCATATCCATTCCCGATTCAGGAATGATTAGAATATATAATTCAATTGGGCAGATGGTAGGAGAATATTCACTAAATACAGGTCAATCAGAAATAAATGTTCAAAATTTTCCACAGGGCAGCTATAAAACATTATTGTATGTAGATGGTAAAGTGGTTTCTTCACAGACACTCAATGTTGTGAAATAAGCGTGGGAATAAAGTTTTCTTTTATTATCTGGATATTGCTTTTAGGATTTTTCGATAGAAATCTGACCGCTCAGTCCCAATGGAAGTTGCATAAGCAAAATGAATCGTACACACTTTGGATTAAGGATGTTGAAAATTCTAAATTTAAACAATTTAAGATACAAACTTATCTAAATGAAGAGTTGAAATCTATGTACAATATCTTTAAGGATGTAGAGCAAATGCATCTATGGTATGACAAAGTGAAACGTGTGAGTTTGCTAAAGAAAATTAGCTCAAATGAAGCAATCTATCTCTTAGAGTATGATTTGCCATTTCCCTTTGAAGACAGGATTACTACAATAAAAGGGACAATAAACTACGATGAACGCATAGAAAAAATAACAGTTAAAACAGAATATATTGCATACCCAATTCCTGATTTACACCAGAATATGCCTCTAATTAAAAATATTTCTGGTGGTTGGGAAATTGTAAAAACGAAAAAAGGAACACTATTGATCACGCATCACGGATATATGGATCCAGGCGGCAATGTACCGATATGGTTGGTGAATGAAAGTCTTACATCTGGTCCTCCGAAAACACTTGAAGGTCTCAAAAACTTAGTAAAAAATTATTGACTATAATATAATTTTGGATAATTTCGTCCTCAATAAATCATACGTATGGATATTGTAGTAAGAAAAGTCACTGTAGATGACATGCAGGATGTGTATAATTTGGTTCATGAATTGGCGGTTTTTGAAAAAGAACCAGAAGCATTAATTATATCTGTAAATGAATATATAGAAGCGTATACAGAATCACTTATTGATGGCTTTGTTGCCACCCAAAATGATAATGTGGTTGGGATCGCTATATATTACATGACATTTTCCACATGGAAAGGTAAGTGTCTATATTTAGAAGATTTTTATGTTCAGCCAGACTTCAGAAAATTTGGTATAGGACAGAAGCTGTTTGATGCTTATATTATTGAAGCTAAAAACTTGGGTGCCAACATGACGAAGTGGCAAGTATTGGATTGGAATAATATTGGCCTTGAATTTTATAAAAAGAATAATGCCACGATTGAAAAAGACTGGTGGAATGGAAAAATATTTTTAAACTCAAAATAACACTTAATAAGTAACGGACAAAAAAAACGTCTGCTCTTTTTGGACAGAGCAGACGAATCAAAACAAAACGAAAAACCAACTTTTATTTAACCAACAAAAAATTTAAAACTTCAAATCTCAAAAACTCTTTCTTAACTGGATAGGAATAGTCATCTCTTTGCCACTCCTGTTTACTTTAATATTTACTTTATCGCCAACTTTATTGTATTTCATGTGCTTTTCGATATCATCATAATTTTCTACAGGCATATTATTGATCCCAATGATGATATCACCTGGCAATAATCCACCCATTTGAGCTGCACTTCTTTTTTCTACCTCTTCGATATAAAAACCTTTTTTATTCTTAATATCGAGTTTAAATTCCTTAACCAAGTCTTCATTGACATCATAACCGCCAACGCCTAGATTGGTCCTTTCTATATTTCCCCCTTTTTCTATGATATCAGAAGCTACTTTTTTGACTATCTTTGATGGAATTGCAAATGAATAACCCGCAAATACACCAGTAGGCGTTGCAATAGCAGTATTTATACCAATTAGCTCACCTTGGAGATTAACCAATGCACCGCCACTATTCCCTGGATTGATAGCTGCGTCAGTTTGGATGAACTCTTCTATTTTTTTATCATTTTGAATAATATCTAAAGATCGCCCTTTAGCGCTCACAATTCCTGCTGTCACGGTAGATGTCAGGTAACCAAAGGGATTGCCAACGGCGAGCACCCATTCTCCAACATTGACCTTTTCGGAATCACCCAAATGCATAGGTACAAAAGCTTTTACTCCATCAACCTTTATCACAGCAAGATCTGTTGATTCGTCGATACCTACTTTTCGGGCATTATATTTTTTGCCTTCATGGTCTGTGACTGTGATTTTATCTGCAAATCCTACAACGTGATTATTTGTAATGATGTATCCATCAGTGGAGTAAATTACACCCGATCCACTACCGTTTTTTGGATTATGAAAATTACCCCCACCAAAAAATTCTTCAAAGCCAAAAAAGTCAGAAAAAGGATTAACTCTCCTGTTTTGTAGTCTATTTACCACCTGACCT